>JASIGS010000738.1 GCA_030052355.1 Streptosporangiaceae bacterium
AGCTGCCGCATGTCCGCTATCGAGTCGATGGCGACGCCCACCTTCCCGACCTCGCCGCGGGCCTGCGGGGCGTCCGAGTCGTAACCCATCTGCGTCGGCAGGTCGAAGGCCACGGACAGCCCGGTGGTCCCGGCCTCGATCAGCTGGTGATAGCGGCGGTTCGACTCCTCGGCCGTGGAAAAGCCTGCGTACTGGCGCATCGTCCACGGCCTCGTCAGGTACATCGTGGGATAGATGCCCCTGGTAAAGGGAAAGGCGCCCGGCTCGCCGAGATCCGCATCCGGGTCAAGATTCTGCACGTCTTTTGGCCGGTAGACACCCTCGAACGGGGTGCCGGACTCCGAGATGCGGCTCATGGCTCAAGGGTAAGGCGCCGTACCGCGGCGCGGGCCTGTGAAGTGCGCCACCGCGGGCGCCGCCGCCTCCTGGCGGCCACCTGCCCGTAATAAAGCACGCAAATCGCCGTGATCTTGAATCATGGGTCGCAAGCCAGCCGCCCCTGTGGCGATATGCCCGAGCTGACACCGTCCGCGCAGAGCCTGGTGACCGATTCTTTAGGTAATCGGGACCGGCGATGGGGTCGCTGCGGGGTAGTAACTCACCGAGATTGACTAATCGCGCCAATCGGATCAAACCGCCGCGTCATTCGCGCCCGCGCGCGATAAGCGCCTGCGCTGCCGACTGGCCGGTGCTCACCGGAGGACAGAGCCCTCATGAGACCAGGTGCCCGACCAGCGGCGCTCCTAGCCACGCTGGCCGCAGCGACCGGTCTCACAGTCGCCTGCCCGGTAGCGGCGGCCTCGGCCGCGGCGGCTGCGACCGGACGGCTGGCCGCGAGTCCCGCGCCGTCGAGCACCCGCCGGGCCGCAGGTAAGTCGCCGTCCGCCCATGCCACAAGCCCTGCCGCCAGCCAGGCGCCCGCGACCGCGACCCCCGCTCCCGGGCAGCCGCTCACGGCGCAGCAGAAGGCCGAGGTAGGCGGCCCGCGCATGGCCAGCACCGGCATCGTCGTCAACTACCCGAACGCCAATTCACCGCAGCTGCCCGACGTCCCGGCCTCGGCGTACGTCATCGCCAACGCGAACACCGGGCAGGTGCTCGCCGCCAAGGACCCGCACGGCCTGTACGGCCCTGCCAGCACGCTCAAGGTGCTGACCGCGATCACGCTGATACCCAGGCTGAACCCGAACGCCTACGTGCTCGCCAGCCAGCTCGCTGCCGACACCGAGCCCAACGACGCCGGCCTGATCGCTGGCCGCCGGTACCAGGTCAAGGCGCTGTTCACCGCCCTGCTGACCATCTCGGCGAACGACGCCGCCGTCGCGCTCACGCAGGCGACCGGGTCGTTCAGCAAGGGCATGGCGCTCATCAACGCCGAGGCGCATCACCTGCAGGCCTACGACGTGGTCGCCAAGCAGCCGAACGGGCTGCCCGCAGCCGGCCAGGTCGTGTCCGCTTACGACGAGGCGCTGATCGCCAGGCAGGCACTCGCCATGCCAGCGTTCATGAAGTACGACGAGACACTTTCCGCCCAGTTCGAGGTCAAGCCGAAGGACTGGGAGACCCTGGTCAACCAGAACTACCTGCTCACGCAGTACCCCGGCGGCATCGGCGGCAAGATCGGCTGGACCGTGAGCTCCGAGGCCACCTACATCGGCCTCGCGCGGCGCAACGGGGTCACGCTCATCGTCACCGTCCTGCACTGCACCTCGCTGCAGGAGATCACCAGCGGCGAGCAGCTGCTGAACTGGGGCTTCGCGATGAACGGCAAGGTGTCGCCGGTCGGCGAGCTCGTCCCGCCCCTGGCGACCACGGCGGTGCACAAGCCTGTTCCTCACAAGGCCCGCTCGCTCGGCGTGCAGCCGTCGGACGCGAGCCCGGTAACGGGCTACGCGGTCGGGGCTGGCGTGGCCGCCGGCATAGTCGGCCTGGGCATCGGCGGGTACGTCGGGAAGAGGCGCAAGCGCAGGCGAATGTTCCGCCCCGCGCCCTGACGCCGCGGTAGCGCGGTACCGCGGTCCTAGCTGGTCTTAGCCGGGGTGTTCCTCGTCGTCGACCCCTCGCTGCCCGGCCCGGTCCGGCCCCGCAGGAACGCAGGCACCAGCGACACCTTCGGTTGTTCACGCTTGGGCTGTGCAGCGCTGCCGGTACCGCCACCGCTGGTGGTACCGCCACCGCGACCAGCCAGCGCCGCGTCCCGCGCCGCCACCACGGTGAACCTGCCGATCGCCAGCGCGGCGACGAACACGATCACCACACCGAGGCCGGTGAAGAAGCCGATCTGCTCGAGCACGACCGCGTCCTTGCTGCCGATCGGCGTCCCGGCCGCAGACGAGCTGATCCACACCGCGGCGACCAGGTTGCCGACGGCGAACCAGGCTCCGGCCACAGCCGCCAGCCACGCACCGAGTATCGCGATCGCCCGGTGGCCGCTGAGGAACACGACAAGGCCGCCGAGGATCGCGGCGACGCCGGGCAGGATCTCCAGCCACATCCGGCCCGACGTGTAGTGCCACGCGCTGTCGGGGCTGTAGGCGTAGCTGAAGTACGGACCCACGAACGGAACGAGTGCGCCCCAGACGCCGAGCAGCACCAGCAGAACTCCACTGAGTGCGCCGCGGCTGCGGTGGACGCGTAGCGTGACTGCCATCTCACTCACTCCCTGCAGGCAAGGGGGCATAGTGCCTGCAGCGCCCGGAGCTACCCCAAGACCGCCGCGTTACACAACCTTCCTACGGGAACGACAGGCCT
>JASIGS010000739.1 GCA_030052355.1 Streptosporangiaceae bacterium
ATGAGCGATCTGGAGGTCGTGCAGTTCCGGCCCGAACCCGGGCAGTTCGCCTGGACGTTCGGCGGGGCTGCACCGGTCGCGCGGATCAGGCCGCCCGCGGTGCTCGAGGTGTTCACCGAGGACGCATTCGCGGGCCGCGTACGCAGCGAGAACGACCTGGTGTCGGAGGTCTGCGAGTTCCCGTTCGTGAATCCGCAGAGCGGCCCGTTCTACATCGAGGGCGCCGAACCCGGGGACACCGTGGCGGTGCACTTCGTCTCGATCACCCCGGCCAGGGACTGGGGCGCGTCCACGACGATCCCGCTGTTCGGTGCCCTGACCGGAACGCACCTGACCGCGCTGCTCAACGAGCCGCTGCCGGAGCTGGTCTGGCTGTGGCACTTCGACCGCGCGGCGAAGACCTGCCGGTTCGCCTCCAAGCGGGGCGAGTTCACGGCGGAGATGCCGATGGACCCGATGCACGGCACCGTCGGCGTGGCGCCCGCAAGTCTCGAGGTACGCAGCGCCCTCGTGCCGGACGCGTTCGGGGGCAACATGGACACGCCGGAGATGCGCGCCGGGACAACTTGCTACCTGGGTGTGAACGTCGAGGGCGCGCTGTTCTCCCTGGGAGACGGGCACGCTCGGCAGGGCGAGGGCGAGACCTGCGGCGTCGCGGTGGAGACCGCCATGAACACGGTCGCTGTCATTGACCTGATCAAGGGCACGCCGTGCCCGTGGCCGCGGCTGGAGAACGACGACTACATCATGACCGCGGGCTCAGCGAGACCGCTCGAGGACGCGTTCCGCATCGCGCAGACCGAACTCATCCAGTGGCTGGCCAGCCAGTACGGGATGGACGTGATGGATGCCTACCAGCTCGTCAGCCAGGGCGTCGAAGCACCGCTGGCCAACGTCGTCGACGTCAACTACACCTCGATCGCCAAGATGCCCAAGCGGTATCTGCCGGGTGGCTCGGTGATGGGCGATGCTCACGCCAGGCTGCGCGAGCTAGCGCTGAGTGCCGGAGGAACGTGACGGGCCTGAGCGGCTCGTTCCCCTCATGCGGACCATCAGGGCGAACCCAGGCGCTCCCGTCGTGCGCGCGCCTGAACCGTCGTGCCGGTGATCCAGGCACCAACGTGCCTCGACGACCAGCTGATGCCCGCGATCAACCCGCGGATCGCCCAGAAGACGACGACGAACGGCAGCACGACCAGCACCACCAGGAGGGGCATCGACTCCAAGCCCTTGCCGGGAAACCGCATGCCTCTTTGACGCCGGAACCAGGCCGCACGGTTGCATGCCCATCTTGAGTGCCGGTCGGAAGCTGACCGCCCGGCCGCCACGTCTTCGGCGCTGGTCAGGTCCGGTGATCGCGCGGCGGCTCACCTCGCTGGCGCGGTGATTGCCTCGGCCATGTGGATGTGCCCGTCGGTGTACCAGTGCGGCGGCTTGGCCGGACTCAGCTCTCGGAATGGATAGCCGCTCTTCGCCGCGACCCGGCACGAGGCAACGTTGCCGACGTCGTGGACCAGCATGATCCGCGGCAGATCGGCGGCGCCGAAGTTAGTGAATGCCCAGTGCGTGACGGCTCGCACCGCGGCTGGCGCAAAACCGCGGCCACGGACGTCAGCCGCGATCCAGTAGCCAATCTCACCGCTCTGGCCAACGCCGACCAGGCCGGCGTCGCGGTTCCACAGCCCAACCTGGCCGACCGCTCTGTCCTGCGAGGTATCAACGACGGCGAATGTAAGCCAGTCACCGTCCCGCCAGCCGCGTTCCTGGCCCGAAAGCCAGCGCGCTACTTCCTCGTCACCGCGCGGGCGGGTCCGGCTGTGCGGGCCAGCAACGCGTACATCGGGATGCCCCCAAGGACCGCCTTTCCAGGGGTCGCCTTCCGGGTCTTCCAGCGCCATAGCGGCGAGCAAGTCCGGCATGTCCCCCGGGAGCCACGGCCTCAGCCGGAGCGCCGGCCGATCCCCGTAGGCGGCGATATCCAGGACGGGGGGCACGTACCGCATGATCCTTCGAGAATTCCGCGGGCCGCAATCCGTTTTAGCCTCGTGGCTTCGGCGACTGTGGTGTTCCTGGCCGGTCGCGCAGCCGACCGTCGCCGCGGTCGGGTCGCCGGGGCGTCCCGCGTCCCGGAGGCCCGCGTGTTACCAGAATCTGTCCTGGCCAGGGATGGTCTCCAGGTCGCTGAGCAGCAGCTCGCGGTCGTCGTCCTCGGCGATGCCCTTGGCCGCCTCGAGCGCCAGCTCGGTGTAGGCACGCGCCTGCGCGGAGTCGCCAGCAACGGCGTGGCCTCGCGCCAGGCCCTCATAGGCGAAGGCGAGGTCGAAGTCGCCGATGCCGTTCTCCTCGCAGAGGTCCAGGACGCGCCGGGCGTGATGGAGGCACGGCTCGGACCGGTTGAGGACCGCGTACACCCTGGAGCACTGCCATTCGCCGCGAGCCAGATGAGCCGCGTCTGCGCCCGATGCACCCCAGTGATACCTCGACGCGTGGGCCATGTGCAGCATGGCGTCGTCCTCGTCACGGGTGCGGTTCTCCTTCTCCATCAGCGTCCACGTCGCGTTGAACAGCGCGATGCCGATTCGCAGGTTCTCGTCCGTGGTGAGCCTGGGGTCCGTCTCGGGCATGCTGTGCTCCACTCGTTCGCCGGCCAGGTGCGCCGGGTCGGGTAATTGTCGCTTACGGAGTTCAGCGGTCGCCAGAACGACTTCTTCGCTCCTTCGCTCCGCGTCGCGGTGACTAGTCGCCCGACTCAATGGTTACGTGCCCCTGCGCCGGATGGCCCAGACGTGACTTGGCCGCTGGCCGGCGAGAACATGGACGGGTGAATGGCTGTCGCCGCCTGCCGTCCGCCCGTGCACGGGCTCCTGAGGCAGGCTGAAATGCACGTAGTCGGCTTGGTGCTGCACCCCGAGCGTGACTCGGCCGACGCGGTCAACGCCGTCCTTGGCTGGGCGGCCCGCCGTCGGATCGAGGTGCTCGGCATTGAATCGGAGGTTCAGCGGCTGAACTGCGCAGCCGCCGCGGTCTCCGCCAGCGAGCTGGGCAGCCGCTCCGATCTCGTGGTCAGCCTGGGCGGAGACGGAACGATGCTGCGTGCGATGCGAATCGCGGACCGGCAGCACGCCCCGGTTCTCGGCGTGAACCTGGGCAAGCTCGGCTTCCTCGCCGAGGTCGATGTGCCCGACCTCCCCGATGCCCTGTCGGCGATCGACGCGCATGAGTTCACCGTCGAGCCGAGGCTGGCCGTCGATGCTGTCGTGGACGGCCAGGTGGTGACCGCCTTCAATGACGTAGCCGTGGTTCGCTACCCCGGGCAGCCAAAAGCCATGGTCAGGATCTGGGCTGGCGGGCAGCCGTTCGTGACCTACGCGGCCGACGCCGTGGTGGTCGCGACGCCAACAGGCTCTACCGCTTACAGCTTCTCCGCGGGCGGGCCGATCGTGAGCCCAGCGGTCGAAGCCCTGGTAGTCACCCCAGCCTCGCCGCACTCGGCGTATAACCGCGGCCTGGTCCTGTCCGTGCTCGACAGCCTGGAACTGGAGCTGCTGGCCGACTGCGGCATGCTGGCGGTCGAGGTCGACGGCCAGGTCGCGGCGAACGTCAGCCCCGGCGACCGCATCGCGGTGCGGCCACGCCCGGCCGCCGCGCACGTGGTGCGCCTCGGCCGCACGAGCTTCTACGAGCGGGCCCGCCGCAAGCTGCGGCTGACCGATTCGGCCGAAGCTCCGGTCGCCTGGCCCTGACCGTGGCGTCAGGACCCGGTAACCGCCGCCTGGGGCGTGAGCGGCAGCTGCACGGTGAACACCGTGTCTCCCGGCCGGGACCGCACCCGCAGGTCACCGTGGTGCCGGGTGACGACGATGCGCCAGCTGATGTCAAGCCCGAGCCCGGTCCCCTTGCCCACGGGCTTGGTGGTGAAGAACGGCTCGAAGATCCGTTTCAGGTTCTCCTCGGGGATTCCCGGTCCGGTGTCGGCGATCTCGACCAGCGCGTTCCCATCATCGGCCGCCGTCGTGATCGTGAGCGTGCCGCTGCCCGCCATCGCCGCCACGGCGTTGTCGATGAGGTTCGTCCAGACCTGATTGAGCTCCGCCGGATAGCACGGCACCCGCGGCAGGCTGCGGTCATAGTTGCGCACGACCGTGATGCCGTCGCCGATCTTGCCGCCCAGCATCACCAGCGTGCTGTCCAGCAGCTCGTGCAAGTCCGCGACCTGGTACGGTGCCCGGTCCAGCTGCGAATACTGACGGGCCGCGCCGACCAGCACGGAGATCCGGGTGACCGCGTCGGTGATGTCCGTCATCAGCAGTTCCGTCTCTAC
>JASIGS010000740.1 GCA_030052355.1 Streptosporangiaceae bacterium
CGGTCGGCCGGCGACGGGTGCGCGTGCGTAAGCGCGACCGGGCCAGCCGCGCCGTCACGCGGAGAACCCGCCACGCCGTCGTGCGGCGAGCCAGCCGCCTTCTCACGCGCCGCGCCCACGCCGCCATTATCCGTTGCCGGCTAGCCGCGTGGGCACCTGCGCCGCCGCCGAAGCGTCGTGCCGGCCAGCGGTGCGGGCCGGCAGTCACATTCCGCTGCCCACCCGCGGGTGGCCAGCGAGCAGGGCGTCGTCATAGCGGATTCGCTCGGGTGGCATGCCAGCCTTGCCCAGGAGCCGGAGGGTCTCACGCACCATGTCGGCCGGACCGGCCACGTACGCCTCGCAGTCCCGGTGCGGCATGTACCTGGCGGCGACGCGCCCCACGTTTCCCTGCATGCCGTCGAACGCCGGGTCATCGGAGGTAACGGGGGTGAGGTACAGCCACGGATACGCGTCGCTCAGCCGCCACAGGTCCCGCATGTCGTACAGCTCGCTGCGAGTGCGGGCACCGCAGAACAGGTACACGTGCCGCCGGCGGCCGGGCCGCGAGTCCCGGATCGCCTGCTCCGTGACGGCCTTGATCGGCGCCAGGCCGGTGCCGCCCGCCACGCACAGCAAATCCCGGTCCCCGCTGCCCTCGAGCGTCATCGTGCCGAGGGGCGGGCCGAGGGTGACCCGATCACCGGGCGACGTGTGATGCACGAGGGCGTTACTGACCCAGCCGCCGGATACCGCCTTCACGTGCAGGCTGATCAGCCCGTCGTCCCTCGGCCGGCAGGCGACCGAGTACGGTCGCCAGACATACGGCCAGCGCCGTGTCTGCATGGTGATGTGCTGGCCGGCCGTGTACGCAAGCGCGGTGTCGGGCGCGAGCGTGATGACGGCTATCCCGTTCCCGCGGCTGTCATTCTGGACGACCTCAGCCGTCCACCACGGCGGGCGCGCGGTCGCGTCCTGTTCCGCGGCCCTGATCATCAGCGACGAAGCGGTCGTGTACGTCTGTGTCCAGATCTGCTCCGCGTCCGCGGTGAAAGCCGGTCCCGCGAAGGCACGCAGGGTAGCAATCAGTGCCTCACCGACAGCGTCGTACATTTCCGGCTGGACGTGGTACTTCCGGTGGTCTCGGCCGAGTTGCGCAAGGTAGACGGCCATCTGATCGGGGGTGCTCAGGCTGTCGACGATCCGGCTGAGCGCGCGGAAGAGCCGGTCCCTTTGCTCGTCCATCGCGGGCGGGAACAGCGCCCTGAGCTCGGGACGGCGGAGAAACAGCCAGGCGTAGAAGAAGCCTGCCGCCTCGTCCCCGGCCTTGGCCACGGCCGCGAACGTCTCCCGTATCTTCAGCAGTGAAGGATCGGCCTGCGCTGCCGCGCTGTCGCCGGCTGGCGAGTCGTCGGGCTCGCTGAGCGACACCCGCGAGGCGGCCGATGGCTGCGAGCCGTCCGGGGGCGGCGTCCGGCCAGCGGATGTCGTGCCAGACACGGGCATGGACAGCAGGCCGTCGCGGAGCTTCCGCAGGACGGCCACGTCAGAACTCCAGCTGCGCCGGCGCCACCAGCCAGCCGGCTGCCGATCCTGGTCCCGGCTGCTCTCGGCTGCTTCAGGCGCGGTCTTACCCGGGGCGGCGAGTTCAGGCCTGGACACGTGCCCGCTGCTCGTTGCCGCCGCTGCCGTAGCCGAACAGGGTGAGCCGGTGCATCGGCCCCTCCGCTCCGTAGGGTGACGGTCCACTCTGCGCAAGGTTGACAGGCTCGCGGGCGCAATGCACTGCGCAGATTGGCTGCTGAAAGGCAACCTTACCGAGCGAACATCGGTCTATGTGGGCTTTCCCCATCGCACGGGCGAAGCCTTCGCATCGGGGCCGCCGGCCGCGTCGGGTCGTCCGCTCCGCCAGCCCGGGTCACGAGGCTAAGTCCGCCGGCAGGCCCGCCGAATGGCGGTAGTAATTTGGCGTTTGATCGAAGCTGTCATAGTACCTGTGAAACACCGGTGTGGCCGATGACGCAGCGGGAGGAACTATCCAGGTCCAGTCGGCGGGGCATTTCCGGCCCTGCGCGTCTTCGAGTTCAATATGCTTCAGGAATCGCGCCGACTCGGTGTGATGGTCAGTAATTGTTACGCCGGCGGCAGTGAACGAATGCAGGACCGCAAGGTTAAGCTCTGTCAGCGCCTTGTCTTTCCACAGCGACCTATTCGTGTTGGTGTCCAGGTTAAGGCGTTCGGCTATCACCGGGAGCTGATTGTAACGGTCCCGGTCGCCTAGGTCCCTTGAGCCTATCTCCGTGCACATGTACCAGCCGTTAAACGGCGCCGCCGGATAGCGGATCCCGCCCGCGTCCAAGTACATGTCGCTGATGACGGGCACGGCATACCAACGCAGCCCAAGCCGCTCGAACCAGGGGTATTCGGGATGGCGCAGCGGTACCTGCAGAACCGCGTCGGCTGGTATCTCGTGCGTGCTCATGCCCGCTTCCGCTGTCTGAACGATCAGCGGCAGCAGGTCGAACCTCCCGGGCGTCCCTGGGCCCGGCCAGCCGAGTGCCTGCGCTAGCTGCGTCACGTCAGCATTCTTCGGGTCGCCGATCATCTCGCCCTCGCCGCTGTATCCCGCGTAAGAGACAACCTGCGGCGAGACGAGGCGCGGGCCAGGAGCCGCGGGGGTGTCCGGGGCGAACACGGTGATGATCGGCCGGATGCGGCCGCCGTTGGTGGCTTCGCGCACGTGCTCGATCGCCTCCGCGGCCACCTCGGCGGCCGTTGTGACCTCGCGCCGGTCCCGGACCTGGAGGCGCCGCCAGTACAGTCGGCCGATGCACCGTGAGCTGTTGCGCCACGCGACGCGGGCAGCAAAGGTCAGTTCGGCCGCCGTGTGCCGGTACGTGCGGTAAGCCGCGATCTCCCGGTAGACCTGCGCCAGCCGCTCGCCCGGCTGGCCAGCCGCCCGCGGATTCTCCGCATAGAACAACCGGATGAATGGCTCGGCCTGACGCCACACCTTTTGCGCCGCGTCGGACTGATTATGAACCGCAGCGGAAAATCCGGCTGCGCCTATTGGCGGCACCGGTCGCAGTGCGGGCGTGCTGGCGGCGGGCTGCGCAGACCCTTCAGGCGCGGCGGCCAGCAATGGTTCCGGCAAAGGATTAGGCAACTCCCGGGCGGCTGAGGCGGAGCACTCTTGGCCACTGTTCACCGCATATCTCCGCTCGTCGGGGAAGCCTCGACGCTTGCAACGTTACGTCCCGTCCCGGCCGCCTGCAAGATCTGAGCTGAACGACGTTAACGCACCTACCGCAACTCATGTCACACCGTCCCCGCGATGACCTTCAGCCGCGCACCGCCGAATGGTCGGGTGAGTTTCTTTCCGTCGCCGAATTGTCTTTGTATCCAAACTGTGAATGTCTAGTTACTTAGCGAAGCCAAACACATGACACTCAACGGTGCCCGGTCGGCCCAGCGGAAATGGACGGGGGAAGGCGGCGAATCGGCTGCCGAGCCAATACGGAAATGAGGCCGGCCGGTCACCCTGCGTGACACCGTGGTTCTCCGGACAGCCTGGCTTCGATCGCCGCCGGCGGCAGGCCGGCAGGCCGATGACACGGCGCCGTGGTGCTGGTGCATCCGCGCGGCGTACGGCACAATGAAACGCGGAAGATCGCCTGGGCGTGCCAGCCAGTTGCGAGCGGCGAGGTCGTTGGGGAAGACGTACCTCGTCGGCTGCAGGAGGTCTGGGTGTCCGTTCGTGGCGTGTTGCACGTGCATTCTGCGCCCCCGGCGCTGTGTCCACATATTGAGTGGGCAGTGGGGGGCGTCCTTGGTGTGCCCGTGGACTTGCCCTGGGTCGATCAAGCGGCATCGCCCGGTGCGCTGCGCGCCGAGCTGGCCTGGCAGGGCAGGGCAGGTGCGTCGGCGTCGATGACCTCGGCGCTTGCGGCGTGGAACCTGGTGCGGTTCGA
>JASIGS010000741.1 GCA_030052355.1 Streptosporangiaceae bacterium
AGGGTGTAGCCGCCGAGCTCGATGTTCTCGGTCACCGTCATCTCGGTGAACAGGCTGTGGTTCTGCGGCACATGCACGACGCCTGCCTTGAGTATCTCGCGCGGGCTCTTGCCGGAGATCCGCTGGCCGCGGAACTTCACCTGGCCAAGGCGCGGCCGCAGGAGGCCGCTGACGACGGCGAGCAGCGTGGACTTACCGGCGCCGTTCGGCCCGACGACGCAGGTGATGGCGCCCTCCGGCACCGTGAAGGCCACCTCGTGCAGCACGTCGCCACCGCCGTAGCCGGCGGTGAGGCGCTCGATGACCAGCGCCGCGTCAGCCATCGCCGGTCCCGGTTCCGAGGTAGGCGCCCAGCACCCGCTGGTCCGCGCGGACCTGCCCGGGCGTGCCGCTGGCGATGACGGTGCCGGAGTCGAGCACGGTGACCTGGTGGCACAGCCCCATGACGAACTCCATGTTGTGCTCGACGACCAGGAACGTGCGGCCCTGCCTGTTCAGCTCGCCGATGCGGTCAGCGAGCTGGTTGACCAGGGACGGGTTCACCCCGCCGGCCGGCTCGTCGAGCAGCACGATCTCCGGGTCGGCGATCAGCACGTAGGACAGCTCGAGCAGCTTTCGCTGGCCGTAGGACAAGGTGCCCGCCAGCGCGTTGGCGTGGCCAGAGATCCCGGTGAACGCGAGCAGTTCCATCGCGTGGTGACGCAGCGCGCGGTGGTGCTCGCCGCGCCGCCCGGCGCGACCACGCTGGGCAGGCACCAGCATGTTCTCCAGCACGGTGAGCCGCGGGAAGATCCGGGTCAGCTGGAACGTCCTGCCGACGCCGTAGCCGAAGACCCGGGCAGGCGGCGCCCCGGTGAGTTCCCTGGCGTCCAGGAACACCCGCCCTGCGTCGGGCCGCTCGTATCCGGTCACGATGTTGAACAAGGTGGTCTTGCCCGATCCGTTCGGCCCGATCAGGCCGGTGATCTCGCCGCTGCGCGCAGTCAGCGTGCAGTCGGTCAGCGCGTGCACGCCGCCGTAAGCCTTGGTGATCCCCTCGACCCTGAGCGTCGCGGTCACGGGCTGCCACCGCCGGCCGGGGTGCTGACCTTTGCCGCCGCGGGAGCCGCTTGGGTCGCCGCGCGGCGCCGCGTCAGCCAAGCCCGCGCGGCGGTGACGTACTCGCCGCCTGTCGGCAGCACCCCGCGCGGCAGGAACAGGATGATAACCAGGAACAGCAGGCCGAAGAGGATTTCAGAACCGTAGCTGTTGGCTTCCTCCAGTCCGAGCCAGGACTGGACCGGCTCGAGGATCAGCGCGCCGAGCACCGGGCCGGCCACGGTGCCGAGGCCGCCGAAGAACGCCATTAGCACGACGGCAAGGTCGAACAGCGGGTCGAAGACGAACTGCGGTACCGCGTCGCCAATGAAGTAAACCCACAGCCCGCCTGCCATGCCGGTGAAGAACGCTGACAGCACCAGCGCGCTGAGCTTGACCGGCATGGTCCGTACCCCGAGCCCCGCAGCGCGGTCTTCATCGTCCCTGATCGCCCGTAGCTGCAGTCCGAACCGGGACCGCCTGATCAGCCAGGAGGCCAGCACGGCCAGCGCGGCGATGACCAGCGCGGCGTAGTAGAACGGGTTGTTGAAGGTGGCCGCCGCCCAGTTGGGTATGGGCGGGATCAGTCCGCTCGAGCCGCCCGTCACGCTGAGGTTGGTCGCGGATAGCTGGGCGATGAAAAAGAACGCGATCGTCATCACGACAAAGGTGTGGCGTCTTACCCGCAGCGCGATGAGGCCGAGCGGCACCGCGATCACGGCGGCGACGAGCCCGGCGAGCGGCAGCAGCCAGAACACGCCAGACCCGGCAAGATTCCAGTCCTTACCGGCGATGACGAGGAAGTAGGCGCCGGTGCCGTAGAACACGGCGTGCCCGAGCGACAGGTAACCGGAGTAGCCGGAGAAGAAGTTCCACGCCGACACCACGGTGACGAAGATCAGCGTGACCACCGCGAAGTTGGTGACTGTGGCGTTGGTGAACACGAGCGGGAAGACCGCCAGCACCGCGGCGAAGACCAGCAAACCCCCGCCCTTCACGGCGGCGATGGCAGCCGGCTTGCCGCGCTGGGCACTGGCGGGCAGTGCAGTTACCCGGCTGTCGGTCATCGGGCTGTCGGTCATCGGGCTGTCGGTCATCGGGCTGTCGGTCATCGGGCTGTCGGTCACTGGGCCCTCGCCGCGCGGCTCCCGAACAGGCCCTGCGGCCGGAACGTGAGCACGATGATCATGGCCAGATAAAACACCACGACCGAGTAATCCGGGTACCAGATGTCAACGAAGGCCTCAACGGTCGTCATGAACACCGCGGCGGCCATCGCGCCCCCGATGCTGCCCATGCCGGCCAGGATGACGATGGCCAGCAGCCGGGAGATCAGGTCGTAGCCGCTGTTGGGCGAGAAGCCGCCGCTGATCGCCCCGTAGACCATGCCGCCGATGGCGGTGACGCCGGTCGCGATGCCAAACGTCAGCGCGGCGACCCGGTTCGTGTCAATGCCGATGAGACGCGCCGCGGTCTGGTTCTGCATGGTCGCGCGGACCGCCCGGCCGAATTTGGTCCTGTACAAGATCAGGTAGAGCGCGGTGACCGTGACGATCGCCAGCCCGACGCCGAACAGGTAGATGTCAGGCAGGTAGAAGTCGACGACGTGAATGCTCGCGGTCGTGTACCAGGCGTTCAGCGACACATAGTTGG
>JASIGS010000742.1 GCA_030052355.1 Streptosporangiaceae bacterium
TCACTTGCGCGGACGCAAATAGCCCTAAAACGGGCGCCTGACGCCGCGTAATTGTCACGGTGTTGTTGGCGCCTTCCTTCCGCCGCAGAAGCGGGGCGTTTCTACGCGGGACTAATTTGCCAGACTGGCCATCGTGGGCGCAGACGCAGCTGATCTCGAGCGGGCCTACCGTGAGGAGGCCACCAAGGTTCGCGCCACGCTGGCCAGGCGGCTCGGTGATGTCGGCCTCGCCGAGGAACTCGTGCAGGACGCGTTCGTGGCGGCACTCGAGCACTGGCAGCGCGACGGCGTGCCGCCCAACCCCGGCGGCTGGCTCACCACGACGGCCTGGCGCAAGGCCATCGACTTGCAGCGGCGTACGCAGGCGGGGCGGGAGAAACTGGCCCTGCTCGCGATCACCGAAGAGCGGGCCGACGGGGCCGCCGACGAGCCGGACGACGACCTGCTCAGCCTCGTCTTCGCTTGCTGTCACCCGGCGCTGTCAGCCGACTCGGAGGTGGCGCTGACCTTGCGCGCCGTGTGCGGGCTGACGACCGCGGAGATTGCGGCGGCGTTCCTGGTCTCAGAGCAAGCCATGGCGCAACGGCTGTCGCGGGCCAAGCGGTCGCTGCGCGATGCGGGCGCTCCCGTCCGGATCCCGGAGCCGGATGAACTCGGAGAGCGGCTCGCCGCCGTGCTCGCCGTCGTCTACCTCGTCTTCAACGAGGGCTACCTGGCCAGCGCCGGGCGAACCCCGGCCCGCCGTGACCTCGCCGCTCAGGCTGTGTCGCTCGCCCGGCTGCTGCACCGGCTGATGCCGGCCGAACCTGAGGTGCTCGGCCTGCTCGCGCTGCTGCAGCTGCACGAGTCGCGGGCGGCCACCAGGTTCGACGGCTGGGGGCGGCTGGTTCGGCTGGAGGAGCAGGACCGGTCCCGGTGGGACCGCGGGCTCGTGGCGGAGGCGACCGCCCTGCTCGACCGCGCGATCGCGATGCGCCGGCCAGGGCCCTATCAGGTCCAGGCAGCGATCGCCGCGCTGCACGCCGCGGCACCCGACTACTCCCGCACGGACTGGCCGCAGATCCGGCTGCTCTACGGCCGTCTGCTGAGCATGACGCCGTCGCCGGTCGTGCAGCTGAACCGCGCCGTCGCCACCAGGTTCGCGGTTGGGCCGGATGCGGCGCTGGCCGAGGTCGAGCCGCTCGCCGGGGAGCTTGACGACTACCGGCTGTTCCACGCGGTGCGGGCCGAGCTGCTCGCCGCGGTCGGCCGGACGGCCGAAGCGAAGGCCGCCAACGAGCGAGCGCTCGCGCTGGCCGCGAACCCGGCCGAGCGCGAGCTGATCGCCCGCAGACTGGCAAACCTCACATGACTACTACCGGCCGGAGCTCGATCGTGACCAGGCCGCGCTCCACGCCCGGCCAGGTCTTGCTGATCTCCACGGCCTCGTCGTAGGAGTCGGTCTCCAGCACCGAGTAGCCGCCAAGCACCTCCTTGGCCTCCATGAACGGGCCGTCGGTGACGCCCGTGGCCCGCAACGTCTTAGCGGTCTCCGGACCCTGGAGCTGCTGGCCGCTGTCCGGCATCTTCCCGGACGCGCCTGTCTTCTCATACCAGGCCATCACCTCCGAGCCCCAGGCCTGGTACTCCTCCGGGGTCAGCTTTCCGGTTGCCTCGGTGTTGAAGATCAGCATCACGTACTTCATCTCGCCTGCCTCCTGGTGGTTAGGTGGTGGCGCCGAAGGCACCCCATCTCACTCGTTGCTACGAACGCCGCCGCCCGTCCATGACACCGTCGGGTAGCTTTCTTCGGCAACCTGGATGCCCGCCTAGGCGTCATGTCTGTGTACATCGTTACCTGCGCCGGACGGCTGCCGCCGGACGGCCCTTGCCGGGAGCTGTCATGAGGTGTGTCCGCCGCAGGTCCTCGTTCGTGCTGCTGAGCGTCGCTGCGGCGACGGGCCTCGTGCTGCCTGGCGGACTGGTATCGGCAGCCCAGCCAGCCGGCGCGACCACCGCCGCGGTCCAGGCTGGCAGCAGCATCTGCACCTCGGCGAAGCATCCCGCGCTGGCTGCCGAGATCTCCAAGGGCGTCACCGCTGCGCTCCGCGGCCGGACAGACTCGACTGTCGGCCTCGCCGTCGCCGATGCCCGCGACGGCCTGACCTGCGACCTGCGCTCGACCTGGCACTTCGACGCGGCCAGCGTCATCAAGGTGACCATCATCAGCGCGCTGCTGCTGAAGGAGGGCGGCCCGAGCAAGCTGACCAGCGAGCAGCGCGAGCTGGCCTGGGAGATGATCACTCAGTCGGATGACGACGCGGCCACCGCGCTGTGGAACGACGTCGGCGGCGTTCCCGGCATGCAGGTGTTCCTCAACAAGGCGGGCATGACTCATACGGAGCTGAGCTACTCCTGGGGACTGACCCTGCTCACCGCGCAGGACGAGCTGAGGCTGCTGGACGTGCTGGTCTATCCGGGCAAGGTGCTCAGCACCGCTTCGCGCCTGTACGTGCTGTACCTGATGAAGAACGTCACACCGTCGCA
>JASIGS010000743.1 GCA_030052355.1 Streptosporangiaceae bacterium
ACTCAAGCGAGGTGGATACAGGCCCGTAGTAATTGCAGCAGCCGTAGGTGCCGTTGTCGGGCAGGTAGCCGATCTTGTCCAGGTACAGCCCGCCTGGGCGTATCTGATTCGCCGTTTTGGCCTGGCGGATCATGTCCGCCAGCGCGGCCGAGGTGTCGAAGTCCGTCGCGCCGAACGCGTAATAATCGGCGAGGATCGCGTCCGCGGAGTCGCCGGCCATCAGGTAGGACTCCGCGTTGTCCTCCGGCCACTTCGGCAGCCTTCCGGTCTGAGCGTCGTCGTCCAGCATCGACTCGGCGGTGTCGCTCGCCGCGGACGGGTCGATGAGCGCCTCCAGCTGAGCTTGCCCCCGGTAGATGTCCCAGCCAGAGATGTTCGTGTAAAAGGCTGAGTGGCCTGCGTCGACGGTGTGCAGCTTCCCGTCCATGCCCCGGTACTGGCCGTTGTCGTCGCTGAACACGCTCGGATACTGCAGCGAGTGGTACAGCGCGGTATAGAACACCTTCCGCTCGCTGGTGGTTCCGCCCGAGATCTGGATCTTGCCCAGCAGCGCGTTCCACGCGGCGGCAGCGGCACTCTTGGTCGCGGCGAAGTCCCAGCCCGGGTTCTCCGCGGCCAGGTTCGCCTGCGCATTGGCGGCCGACACGTACGACAGCCCGACCTTGGCCAGCAGGGGGGTCTTCTTGCTCGCGTGGAACGTCAGGTAGGCGCCCTCCGGTCCCCTGAGGAGCCGGAGCGCGACTGCCGGCCGGCCCGCCAGCGCGCCGTGGTAACGAAGTGCGACGGGTGTTGCTGGCTGGGTCACGGCAGGCGCAGCCTGGACGGCGGACGAGCTGTCCGAGTGCGGCTTCAGGCCGGATCCCGTGTACGTGCCCCACGTCACGAACGGCTGGCTGAACTGCATGTCGAAGTAGACCGTGTACCTCGTGCCCGAGCCGCAGAAGCTGCCCGACTTGGCCGATCCCTGCACCTCGACGTCGCCGCTGGTGTCGCTGACCACCTTGAAGCTGGTCGCCGAGTCCCCGGTCTGGCTGCCGTCCAGCTTGAAGATCAGGTTGGCGTGCGCGGTCGGCGGGAAGTTGAGCTGCGCCATCCCGGTCCTGGTTGTCGCGGTGAGCTGCACGGTGATGCCGCCCCGCAGGCCAACCTTGTAGTACCCGGCCGTCGCGCGCTCGCGGGAATGCGAGAACGGGTCTGTCGCCGCGGGAACCACCTTGCCCACGGTCGGCAGCACAGGCACGTCGCCCTCTCCTGCGCATCCGGCACCCGACAGGTGAGTGAGGCTGAAGCCGGAGATCGACGAGGCGGCGTAGGAGTAGCCGCCGCCCGCCGGCCCGGACGGCGTGTCCGGGCTCCACTGCACCATGCCGAACGGCACGTCCGCACCGGGGAAGTCGTTCCCCTGGTCCGCCGTCCCGATGAAGGGGTCGACGTACGCTGCCGGGTCGGTCACCGGGCTGGCAGTAGCGGTCGCCGAGTCGGTGGCCGCGGTGGCCGCGGCACCGGTCAGCATGGTGCCGCCGAGCAGCACCGAGCAGGCCGCTATCCCGAGCATGCCCGGCCGGGCGCCCAGCGGGCGGCCCCCCGCACGGCGGCATGGGCGCGTTCCCAATGTCATCGGTAGCTTTCGCTCAGAGCTTGCCTCGCACGGGCAACGGAAGCGACGCGGGCCGGTCGCTGCCGTCGTGCAGCCAACATCCTACGAGGTTCATGGTGACTGTGTGGGTTTTGCGGCGTCCCTAAGTCTGCGGCCGCTAGGCGTACCACGAGGGCGGGCCAGCTGAGGTACTGAGCCCGCCCGTGCGGCTGCGCGCGGTCAGGCTTTGCGCACGACCCAGGTGAACTTGACGCTGGCGGAGGTCCCGTCTGCGTCGCGCGCCCGCACGGTGCAGACGTACCTTCCCGCCTTAGTCAGCTTGCCGCTGATCAGCCCGGATGCGTTCAGGTGCAAGCCGGGTGGTAGCCCGACAGCGGTGGTGAAGCGGATGGCCGATCCGGTGCTGCTAGAAGCGTGCAAACGCAAGCTGACTTTCTGGCTGACCTTGCGGGTCTGCGTGCCCGGGTTGGTGATGGTCAGCTTGTCTGCCTTGACGGCCCAGGTAAAGCTGGTCGAGCCGGATGCCCCGGCGGTGTCGGTCGCCGTGACCGTGACGTCGAAGCTGCCGCCCCCAGATGGTGTGCCGCTGATGGTGCCGGCCGCGCTGATCGCCAGGCCTGGCGGCAGGCCGCTGGCGCGATAGCTCAGCGGGAGTGACCCGGAGTCGGAGGCGCTGATCTTCAGCGGCGTGACCGCCTTGCCCTGCGTGCCCGTCTGGTTGCCAGGATCGGTGACCGTCACCGTGTCGGGCGTGATCGCCCAGGTGAAGATGGCGGAGCCTGCAGCCCCCGTATCGCTGGTCGCCGTCACCGTCACACCGAAGCTGCCGCCCTCAGACGGCGTGCCGCTGATGACGCCGCTGCTGCTGATCGACAGGCCTGCTGGCAAGCCCGTCGCGGAGAAGGAGATGGGGTACAACCCCGAGTCCGCCGCGGTGAGCGGCACGGTGAGAGCCTT
>JASIGS010000744.1 GCA_030052355.1 Streptosporangiaceae bacterium
GCTGACCGGAAGAGCAGACCTTGCGCCGCCGCAGCCGCGGGCACGGTCTTGGCCTCGGCAACCGCGGTGAGCTGCGTGGCGCGATGCGCGACGAGGGTGATGCCGCCGACCATGACCAGCAGCGACACGACCTCGCCGGTGATCGCGGCCGGACTGCTGCTGAGCGCCTCGTTCAGCCAGACGTATCCGAGACCTACGGAGATGACCGGATCCGCCGCGGTGATCACCGCCATCACGGGCGAGATGAGCGTTCCCTGCTGGAACGCGTTCTCGTTGAGCAGGAAACCAACCGGGCCGACCACGAGCAGGGCGTAGATCGGCCAGTTGGTGAGGATCGCCGGCAGGCCACCGCTGACGTCCGATACAACCAATTTGACCAGGAACGCCCCGACCCCGTAGCTGATCCCGCACGCGAGCGCCAGCGCGACTGGCCGGACCTTCGGGTTACGCTGCGCGACTGCCAGGCAGCCGGCGACGCCCGCGGCGAGGCCAGCCGCCAGCGGCAGCACGACATAGAAGCCGACGCTCGTCTGCCCGCTGGACGGACGGGCTATGGCGAGAAACCCGGCGACGCCGCCAGCGGTTGCCAAGATGCCGCCCATCAGCAGCGGGTCGAAGCGCCTCCTCAGGTAAGCGCTGATCAGCACGGCAAATATCAGCCCGCATACCAGGATCGGCTCCACCAGCGCCAGCGGCCCGTTCCGCAGCGCCACCACCTGCAGGGCAAAGGCGCCGAGCGTGCCGCCGATCGACGCGAGCCACAGCGGCTGCCGGGCCAGATCCACGAAGATCCGCGGCGACAGAGCCCTGCGGCGCGCGACGCGTTTGGTGCTGCGCTGATCGGCCACGGACGCCATCCCGAAGACGACCGAGGCACCGAGTGCCGCCAGCACGGCGGCGAGCGGGAACAAGTCAGTCCATCCGGGTCAGTGACTGTTTGTGCCGTTACGCTCCAGGCCCTGCGTTACCTCAACAGGATGACAACAGGGCGGCGCGCTGCATTCCCGAGATCCCCGGTCGGGTTCGCGCGCCGGGATGGCTATGCCCCACCGTCTCCCGGCTCGATGCCGCGCTCGCGGAGCAGGCCCTTGAGCCGCTCAACTTCGGCGGCGAGCTCGCTGACCTGGCGCGAGAGCGACTGCTGCTCCGCGACCGCCGCCTTCCACGCCACCTCGCGGTCGAGACGCCTGCCCAAAAGCTCCTTCTCACGGTCGCGCAGGCGGGCCGCGCCCTCGAAATCCTTGGCGTCGATCGCCGACTCCTTATCCCGGCGCAACCGTTCGATCTCCTCGTCCTCCTCGTAGAGGTCCGGCTCGATCCCGACCCAGCGCTCCACGGCTGCCAGCCTGCCCTCGAACCCGGAGGCTACGGTTACGACGGGCAGGCCTCCGACGAGGCGGGTGCGGACCCGCCGCAGGGTCGAGACCGGGTCGTCAGCCACCGCCGAGGGGGCGCCTCTCAGCACCTGTATCACCTGCCGCCGCACCCGGCTCAGGTCCGCGCCCAGCTTCACCAGCACCTGCGCGGCCACGCCCTCGCCCTCCCGGACGAGCCCGAGCAGGATGTGCTCGGTCCCTATGTAGGAGTGGCCGAGCTGCTTGCTCTCGCGCAGCGACAGCTCGAGTACCTTCTTGGCGCGCGGCGTGAACGGGATATGGCCGGCGGGCGCCTGCGCGCCGCGTCCGATCATGTCCTCGACCTGCTGCCTGACAGCTTCGAGCTCTATCCCGAGACCTTCCAGCACCTTCGCGGCGACGCCATCGCCCTCGTGTACCAGTCCCAGCAGGATGTGCTCGGTGCCGATGTAGTTGTGGTCGAGCAACCTGGCTTCTTCCTGCGCCAGCACGACCACCCTCCGGGCCCGGTCTGTGAACAGCTCGAACATGTCTGGCCTGCGTCCCTTGTGTCGTTGCCACCCTAAGCTTTCCCGCGAACCGCAGCCGGCCGCAATACCAGCCTGTGGATAATCGCCCCAGGTCCTGTGGACAACGGGTTCGATGCGGTGCGGTTTCCGGCGAGCCTTGTGGATAACCGGACGCTGGGCGGCGCTCGGTCAGGCGACGTGGGTCAGCAACGGCACCAGCTGGTCGGCGGGCGTGACCGAGCCGTGCAGGCCGACCAGGGCTGACTCGCGCGGTTCGGCAGCCGTGGCGATGACCGCGGTGCGACCGCGTGGCGCGGCCACGAAGTCGCCGATGCGCGCGGCGACGCGCATGTCGACCGGGCCGAACCACCCCTCGTCGATCGCCTGCTCGCGGCTGACCACCCAGCTCGACTCACCGAGGGTCTCCTGCCACGCCGCCTGCGCGTCGGCGGCCGCACCCGGGCGCGCGTAGACGTGCCGCGCCCGGGGCTCACCGCCCAGCAGCGCGACGCCAGCGCGCAACTGCGGCCGCGCGTCCACATCGATCCGCGCGTCCGCCGGCACGTCGACCATGCCGTGGTCGGCGGTCACGTGCAGCGCTGTCCCGTCGGGCACCGCCCCGGCGAGCTGCTCCGCCAGCCGGTCCACGTGGCCAAGCTGGAAGTTCCAGGCCGGCGACTCGCAGCCGCACGCGTGCCCGGTCGCGTCGAGGTCTCCCGTGTACACCATCGCGAACGCGCGGGGCCCCTCCCCGAGCGCCGCGGCCGTCCTGGCGACCAGCGCGCCGGGCGTGTCGGCAGCCCGGTAGTCGGCGCCCCGCATGGCCGCGGCGGACAACCCGGAGTGCCGGAACGCACCTGCGGCTATCCGGTAGGCGGCGATCCCCGCGGCCGCGGCACGCTCGAACACCGTGGGGCTGGGCTGCCACCTGACCGGGTCGACCGCCTTGTCCCAGCGCAGCGCGTTCAGCAGCCGGTCGCTGCCGGGCACCCGAACCTGGTAGCCGAGCAGGCCGTGCCGACCAGGCGGCAGCCCGGTTCCGAGCGACCCCAGGCTGGTCACCGTCGTCGCCGGGAATCCCGCTGTCAGGCGCGTTCCCCTCAACGCGAGCCCGGAAAGGAACGGCGCGGCCTCGCGGTGGCTAGCCAGCAGCTCCCAGCCGAGTCCGTCGACGACCAGCAGGCAGACGCGGGACGCGCCAGGCAGCCCGAGCGTGTTCTGCGCGCCTGGCACCCCGGCCGACGCCAGCAGCGACTCGCTGAGGTCTGCCAGCGTGTTCTGTCCGTAGCCGGGCAGCGCCGGACTCGGCACGTTTCCTCGTAGTCTCAGTCGCCGGGCATCAAGGCCGGCTTGTCGCGGCGGTCAGCGCCCGGGCGAAGTCGACCACCTGCTGGACCGCTTCCCGCCCGTCCGCCGCCTCGCTCACCCGGACCGTCAGGTCGTCGGCGCTCATCGTGCCGCTGTAGCCGTGGTCGGCGTCGCAGTTCTCGTCGCCGCAGTGCGCTGGCTCGATGTCGATGTGCGACACGACGTTCCACCCGATCGTGAGCACGACCTCGCTCGGCATGGTCACGCCCGGCTCGTACTTGTCCGGATCGGCGAACGCCCTGGTCAGCGCCACCGAGGATATCCTGGAGTGGCGCACCGCCTCGGTGCTCGTCTCCGCCTGCGGCCGGGACTCGGGGTCGTCCTCGTCCGCCGGGTACTCGTCGGTGTGCGAGTAGACCAGCCGCGTCGGCGTCAGCGCCACGACGGTCGCGTGACGCCGCACCTCCATGCCCGGGGCGAAGTGGGCGTCATGGATCACGACGAAAGAGACCACGGGTTCTGTCCCCACCGCGGCCGACACCGCATCGTAGACCAGGCCCGGGTAATAGCCGCTCCGCTCGATTGCTGCCTGCAGTCCGCCCGGAGCCGCCTTCGTATCGCTCATGCCCCCATCCTGCCCTGTCGGAGTCCGCGAGTTCACCCTGTGGGCCACTTCAGCGGCATCGAGCCGCGGCCGGATTTCATGATCCTGTAAAGAAAAGCGTGCCCTGACCCGCCGGAATTTACAGGATCATGAAAGCCGGGGCCGCAAGCCGGCCGGACTGGGTCGGCCGGCTGCAGCCGGCTATTGCTCGCTCAGAGCCCGTGCAGTGAGCAGATAGCGCAGCAGAACGACGTCGCCGAGCTGGCGTGACTCGGCCAGCGTCATCCGGTGGTCAGAGTCGCAGGGGAACGCTGCGGCGCCGACGAACCGAGGAGCATCAGGATCGCCGACGAAGATCGGCGCGATCACCAGCTGCAGCTCGTCTGCGAGGCCTGCGGCGAGGAACTGAGTGTGGATGCTCTGGCCGCCTTCCACCATCAGCCGCCGGATGCCCCGGGCTGCCAGGTCGGTCAGCACTGTAACCGGGTCCAGCGGATTGCCCGCGTCGATGACCGACGTCGCCCGGGCCGTGCTCAGCCTCTCCCGGGTAGCCCGGGCTGCTGGGCTGGCGCAATAGACGAGCTTGCAGACCTCTGCGCCCCCGGCGGTGAAGAAGCTCGCCTGCGGGTCAAGATTGCCCGACGTGGTCATCGTCACCTTGGCTGGGCTGACGGGCAAGCCGCGTTCCTGCCGGGCGGACCGGCGAGCCGCAGAGCGGACCAGGAGTCTCGGGTTATCGTGCCGGATGGTGGTCGCTCCGACGAGAACTGCATCGGACCAGGCCCGAAGACCATCGACCCGGTCAAAGTCAGCTTCGTTGGACAGCAATAGCCGGTCCGGCCTGGTGTCGTCGATATATCCGTCGACAGACATCGCGCAGCTGAGCAGCACATAAGGCCGCTCACTGGCGCCGGACATAGTGGTCACACCTCATCGTTGCCGATGGCCGCGAGCCGG
>JASIGS010000745.1 GCA_030052355.1 Streptosporangiaceae bacterium
GGGTCTTCCAGCAGGTCGGGGCAGAACTTCTGCTTGGACGTGTGGTTGCCGTCGAACATCCAGCCCACGTGGGCAAAGACCAGGCCCTTGGTCAGTGCCTTCCAGTCGGAGCCGAATCGCCACGGTGAGTGCGGGTCACCCTCCCTGTCGCTGTACTTGTGGTGCCGCCGGTGGTCGGCCACCCAGTTCAGGACAGGTCCCTCGATCGCGAGCGAGCCGGCGATCGCCAGCGCGACCCGAAACCCTTCCTTGGCCTTGAACGACTTGTGCGTGAAGTACCTGTGGAAGCCCATGCTGATGCCGAGGCCCGAGATGTAGTAGAAGGCAACGGCCAGGACGATGTCGTGCCAGCCGAGGCCCCACCCCCAGGCCAGCGGGATCGCCGCCAGCAGGGCAAGGAACGGAATGGCGACAAAGAGGCCGACGAGCACGCGCTCGCCTGCCATGTCGGGCTTCGTCTCGAAGTCCGGGAGCGGGGCGGGCCTGGCCGTCCCGGGTGTGGTCGTGCTCGCGGTTGCGGTAGCGCTCGCGGCGTCTGTCGCAGTGGTGGTCATTGCAATCCTCGCCCGTACTCAAGCGGGTTGGGTGTGGGTGACGTTCCGCACATACCGAGGACAGGGGCCGATGCAGAATACGCTTACGTAACCGTAACCTACGTGAGCGTAGGTTGTACATGTTGTCGGTGAACATTTGCCGTCGCCCACGTGAAACCGCAGGTTCCAGGCCCAGATCGTGCTTGTCACGCATCACTGCGCGACAGCACGCAGGCAGGAACCTACCCCAGTGATCGCAGCGGTATTCACGGCACCTGCGGCAGCGCGGGTCGCCGTAGCCGGGATGTGCGGCTGGCCGGTGCGGCATGCGCGGTCGGCGGTGTGCGCCCGGCCGACCGCGGGGTGTGCAGGCAGTGGCCGACCGGGCGGTGTGCAGGCAGTGGCCGACCGGGGGGTGTGCAGTCGCCGGCCGACCGCGGCGTGTGCAGGCAGTGGCCGACCGGGGGTGTACAGCAGGCCGTGAGCGGGCGTTGTTTCGTGCCGGTTCGGCGCGGATCGCCAACTCCCCGGCCGCGACGCGGCGGGAAACCTATGCTTATCAAAGGGGAATCTGGTGGCAGTCGCGCCGACGTGACCTGGCGGTATCCTGCGGACGTCGGAAGCGTTAACGTTTATAGGCGCTTCGGGTTACCTGCGGCGTTCGGGCCGGTCCGGTCCGGCAGCCCAGCCGGTGGTATCGGCAGGGTGGCTCGGCCCGGCTGACGCGGCTCCAGGACACTGGCCTCAGGTGCTGGCCAGCGCGACAGACCATGCGGAACCACGGACGCGACACTGAGGAGCCGAGCCGAGTGAGTGACAGCGGCGGTCCGGCGGCCGTCATCATCCTTGCGGCGGGCGAGGGGTCGAGGATGCGGACCCCCATCCCCAAGATGCTCAACGAGGTGTGCGGGCGCGCGATGCTCGGGCACGTCGCCGCCGCTGCCCGCGAACTCGCCCCGCACCGCCTCGTGGTGGTCGTGAGCGACGAGCGCGGGGAGGTTGCGGGCTACGCGCGGGCTCACATTCCGCAAGCGACTCTCGTTGTCCAGGAACGCGCCGGCTCGTGGGGCACCGGCCACGCCGTGCGGACCGTCCTGGAGGCACTGGGCGTGATTCACGGCACTGTGGTCGTCGTCTACTCGGACACGCCGCTGCTGCGCGGGGCCACTCTCGTCCAGCTCACCGAGGAACACAGGCGGTCGGGCGCCGCGGTGACGGCGCTCGCCGCGGTGGCGCCCGACCCGACCGGGTACGGCCGCATCGTCCGGGACTCGGGCGGCAACGTCACCGGCATCGTCGAAGAGGTTGATGCGTCCCCCGAGCAGCGGACGATCACCGAGGTCAGCTCGGGGATGTTCGCCTTCGACGGGGAGCTGCTCGCCGACGCCGTGAAGCGGGTGCCGACTGCCAATGCCACCGGCGAGGAGTACCTCACCGAGGTGCCGGCCATCCTGCGGGCCGACGGCCACAAGGTCGCCGTTGCCAGGTGCCTGGACTTCGACGAGGTCCAGGGCGTGAACACACAGGAGCAGCTCGCACGGGCCAGGCGCGTGCTCAACGCGCGGCTGCTAGCTGCCTGGATGTCGGCCGGGACAACGGTCGTGGACCCGGCGACCACCTGGGTGGACGTGACCGTGACGCTGGAGCCAGGCGCCCGGATACTGCCGAACACCCAGCTAGAGGGCCGCACCACCGTGGCCGCGGACGCCAGCGTCGGACCTGGCTGCCTGCTGCGCGATACCACCGTCGGCGCCGGGGCGACCGTCCTGCACTCGGTCTGCGACGGCGTGGATATCGAGGCAGGAGCCGTGGTCGGGCCGTTCGCCCACCTGACCCGAGTGGGGACAGCGTCGTCCCGGCAGAGTGAAGGAGGCCGTCCATGACCGGCATGACCGGGGAAAGCCAGAAGAAGATGATGCTCTTCTCCGGCCGGGCCTATCCCGAACTCGGCGCGGAGATAGCGACCTGCCTGGGCATCGAGCCGACGCCGACCACCGCGTACGACTTCGCCAACGGGGAGATTTTCGTCAGGTTCCTCGAGTCTGTCCGTGGCTGCGACGCGTTCGTGATCCAGAGCCACACGGCGCCGATCAACCAGTGGATCATGGAACACCTGATCATGGTGGACGCGCTGAAGCGTGCCTCGGCCAAGCGCATCACGGTGGTCGCGCCCTTCTTCGGATATGCCAGGCAGGACAAGAAGAGCCGTGGCCGTGAGCCCATCTCCGCGCGGCTGATGGCGGACCTGTTCCTGACCGCGGGAGCCGACAGGCTGATGGCCGTCGACTTGCACACCGCGCAGATCCAGGGCTTCTTTGACGGGCCGGTCGACCACCTGTTCGCGCTGCCGATCCTCGCCTCGTACCTGGAGGACAAGCTCGACGTCTCGACCGTCACCGTGGTCGCGCCGGACGCCGGACGGGTCCGGGTCTGTGAGCGCTGGACCGACCGGCTCGGCTGCCCGCTGGCCATCATCCACAAGCGTCGCGACCCTGATGTAGCGAACCAGGTCAGGATGCTCGAGGTGGTCGGCGAGGTCCAGGGGCGCACCTGCATCGTGGTGGACGACATGATCGACACCGGCCAGACGATCGCGAACGCCGCGGAGACGCTCTTCGACCAGGGCGCCACTCAGGTCATCGTGACCGCGACGCACGGCGTGCTGTCCGGATCGGCGGTCGACCTGCTGAAGAACTCGCGTGTCGGCGAGGTCGTCGTCACGAACACGCTGCCGATCAGCACGGAGAAGAGATTCGACAAGCTGACGGTGCTCTCGATCGCGCCGCTGATCGCCCGGGCTATCTCCGAGGTGTTCAGTGACGGCTCGGTGACGAG
>JASIGS010000746.1 GCA_030052355.1 Streptosporangiaceae bacterium
GTCAGGAGAACGGTCGCCCCGTCGTTCACCAGCATTCTGATCATGTCCCAGACGTCGCTGCGGCCCTGCGGGTCAAGTCCGGTGGTGGGCTCGTCCAGGAACAGCACCTGCGGCCTGCCCACCAGGCTCGCGGCCAGGTCGAGCCGCCGCCGCATGCCACCGGAGTACGTCTTCACCGGCCTGCTCGCCGCCTCCGCGAGGCCGAACCGGCCGAGCAGTTCCCTCGCGCGTGCCCGGGCATCACGACGGCTGAGTCCGAGCAGCCGCCCGATCATGACCAGGTTGTTCGTCCCGCTCAGCCCGTCGTCCACCGACGCGTACTGGCCAGTCAGGCCGACCAGGCGGCGCACCTGGTGCGCCTGCCTGACCACGTCGTAGCCGCCGACGCTCGCGTGACCGCCGTCCGGTGGCAGCAGGGTAGTCAGAATGCGCACCACCGTCGTCTTGCCAGCGCCGTTCGGCCCGAGCAGGCCGAGCACCGTGCCAGCGCGGGCGCTCAAGCTGGCGCCGGTCAGCGCCCGCGTCTTGGCGAAGTTCTTGACCAGCCCTTCGGCCCTGATTGCCTCGGTCACCTGGGTTGCGCCCCTCGCTTCCGGGTTACTGCGTCAACCTTAGTTGACTTGACTTGGTCCGTCAACCTTTGTTGACCGCCTCCGCGCGTGATGCGGGTCCGCGTGGTGCCGCGCGGCCGCCGCGGCTCTGACCCGGGCATGCCGGTCCTGCGCCGCTCGCCACGCCCCGGCGTGCCGCTCGTAGTGTGTCCACGGAGCGTTCGCTCCGGCCCGGCCCTTCAGCCACTTCGTCTCGGCGAGCACGTCGACCAGCATCCGGTGCAGCCGCTGAATCGTCCTCAGCATCTCGTCTCCTCCGGCACCTTCCCAGCTTGCTACAATCCTCGTACGCCGTACGCTTGAGCGTACATCGTACTCTATCGGTAGTCCAGCGGAGTTCTCTTGGCAGCAACGAATCGCACGCGCCGATCGCCAGCACCCGTTCGGCGACCTGCTGGGGTGCGCGCGACGGCCGCGCCGATCTGGGTGCGGCCCGAGCCGACCGCGCGCAATCCCCGGTTCAGCCGCGAGCAGATCGCGGCCGCCGCGCTCGCCATCGGCGATGCCGACGGATTCGAGGCGGTGTCCATGCGCCGGATCGCCGCGGCTCTCGGCGCAGGCACAATGAGCCTCTACCGCTACGTCGAGACCAAGGACGACCTGATCGCGCTCATCCACGACGCGATTCTCGCCGAAGCCCTGCTGCCCGAGCCGCTACCTGAGGACTGGCGCGAGGCCACGGCCGCGGTGGCCCGCCAGGGCCGGCGCGCGTTCCTGAACCACCCCTGGGTCACCCAGGCGCTCGCTGGGCAGGCAGTAATCCCTGGGGCGTCCGCCGGCCCGGGCGGCCTGCGCCACTTCGAGCAGTGCCGAGCCGCGCTGGACGGGGCGCCGCTCAGCCCGCGCGGCAAACTCGACCTGCTAGGCATCATCGACGACTACGTGTACGGCCACGTGCTGCGCGCGGCCAGTCAGGCCGACGACGTCGCCGGCCTGGACGCCCGCTTCGAGCGGGGCCTGCGCCTGCTCATCGACGGCGCCGCAACCCTCGCGGACTAGCCGCTCAAACAGCAGAAGCCCGGACCCAGACGGGCCCGGCACGGCGTTTCGTGTGCCGTACCGGGCCCGTCCGGATCCGGGCTGATCGCAAAGTGTTCTAGTCAGCCGGGCCATTCGTCAGCGTCACGGTCGAAGTGTGAGTCTGACCGTACTGATCGGCCCACTCGACGCTGACCTTGCTACCTGGGTGGTAGCCCTCCATCACGCTCTGCAGGTCGGACGCCGAGGTCACCTGGTGCCCGCCGACCGCCAGGATGGTGTCGCCCTGAGCCAGCCCCGCCGCAGCTGCCGGCGTGCCCTGCAGGGCGCCCTCCACCGGAACCCCCTCGGTCTGGCCGTAGCCGCCGTAGCCAGCCGACGAGGAGTCCACCTCCACGCCGAGGAACGCAGTCGCCCCGATGTGGACCGTGGCAGACGACGTGCCCGCCTCGATCTGGCCGGCAATCGACAGCGCCCTGTCGATCGGGATGGAGAAGGCCTGGGTGGTCGTCGCCGCGGTGGTGCCAAGCTGACCTGAGTTGGAGCTCGAGGCCGCGGTGTCCATGCCGATCACCTGGCCAGAGGAGTTGACCAGCGGGCCGCCCGAGTCGCCCGGCTCGATCTGCGCGTTGGTCTGGACCATGTCCGTCAGGTGCTCATCCGCGCCGCTGACCTCGTCCTGCGCCGTGATGGTCGTGCCGAGCGCAGTGATCGTCCCGGTGACGAGTGCCGGGGTGCCGCCCTTGCCCTCGGCGTTACCGAGCGCGACCACCCGATCCCCGGCCGAGACGCTATTCGAGTTCCCGATCGTCACCGTGGCAAGCCCGGACGCGCCGGAGAGCTGGAGTACCGCGACGTCGTCGGTGTCGTCATAGCCGACCACCCTGGCGGTGTAGGTGCGGCCGTCGCCGATGTCCCGCACCTTGATCGAGGTGGAGCCGGCTACCACATGGTTGTTGGTCAGCACCTCGCCGGACGAGGTCAGCACCATTCC
>JASIGS010000747.1 GCA_030052355.1 Streptosporangiaceae bacterium
AGCGCGTCACCGTCGCCTCAGCCAACCGGCGGCGGCGGCATATGCGTCCACCTGATCATCGTCGGGTTGTGCGTGTAGTCATCGCGGTATCGGCCCGCGCTCTTCAAGCGCGCCGTCGTTCTTGCTCGGGCACCTCTTCATCCTCGGCCCGCCCGTTCCTGGCGAGTGCGATCAGCCCTCGGACCACGTCCGGTGGCAGGCCCGGTGTGGCCGCGATGTGCTGGAGCGTCGGGTCGTTGTACTCGGCTTCCGGCAGCCCCGCGGTCGCGAGCGCGGGCTGACCGCCCGCAAGTATCCGACGGCACGAACCAGGTGCCCAGCCGAGCCGGTTCTCGATCACGCCCAGCGTGCTCGCGGATACCCGCTGGCCGTTCTCCAGCTTGCCGAGCGTCCTGTCCGTCACGCCCGTAGCGGCGGCGAACGCCCGCCGGTCGCGCATTCCCAGTTCGACGCGCCGCGCTATCACGTAGTCGGCAAGCCTTCGCCAGTCTTCACTCGGCATGTCTCATTCCCTCACGAAAGAAACGGAAAGACTAGTCCCTGCAGTCCTTTCAGTTCCTGTCCAGGGCGGGGCTTCCTTCCTGAGTCAGCCTAGCACCGCCGGTAGTTGACAGTATCTATGTGTCTCTTCAATTCACTTGACATATCTTCCTATCTCTTCCTATCGTCGTTCTCGCGGGCTCGGGACTGGCCTGAGCGACGGCCTGGGGCGGGGAGTCAGATGAATGAGGCGGGCGGGTCTCACGACGTGCCAGGCGGGTCACTGGTCAGGATCGCCCAGTCTCGGCGCGGTGCCCAGGGGAGCCGCGGCAAGCGCGGCGTGGCCTACCGCACGGCCGGGCCCGACCGTCCGCCGGGAAGCGGAACCTCCACCCCGGCAGCGTGTTCATCTGTGCGGCCGGCCCGCCCGGCGTTCGCCGACCTGTACCAGAAGCTCCACGGCCCGGTCTTCCGGCTTGCCGTCCTGCTGACAGATGACCGCGAGATCGCCGAGACAGTGGTGGCCGACGCGTTCGTGACGCTGCATCGCACCTCGAAAGCCGTGCGGTCCGATGACTGCGCCTGGCGTTACCTGGTCCGCCTGGTGCTGCTGCAGTCGCGGCGCGCAGTGCGCCGATCGCGCCTTGCCGGACATCGGCAGGTGACCGCGTCCGGCTCGGGGCGTTCCCCGTTGTGCGTGACGGGCACGGCAGCGGGCGAGAGGCCCGCGATCATGGCCGCCGTGCGCGCGGTGCCGCAGCATCAGCGGGAGGCTTTCGTGCTCGTCTATCTGCTTGAGTTCAGCGAGACGGAAGCGGCTTCGGTCATGTGCATCCGCAGAGCCGCGCTGAGGCGGCTGCTGGCCGAGGGACTGGCAGTCCTCGGTCCCGTGCTCTCGAATAGACCCTGAGCTCGTTCGGCGAGCCTGCGGCTAGTTCGGTCAGCGAGCCTGCGGCCTGCTTTCGGTCGGTTTGGCCGGCAGGCCGTTTCGACGAAGACCGCAAAAATCGGCTTGCAGCCCTGGTAGCGACCCGGTTAGCTACCTCGCCGTACAAACCGCTTTGACTTAGTGACCCTCGGTCAACGTAAGCTCGGTTCAGGCCGCTTCGAGGAGCGGCTCGTGACATGGACGGCTGCTTTTCGGTCGCCCCGCACCGACCCGCGGCGGGTCCCAAGCCCGCCGGCCCGGACCTGGAGGGGCCCATAGTGACCGTTATCAATGCTTTCATTAAGAATGTCGTTGATTCAGCCGAACCCCTGACCGTCGCCGCCGCGTATGCGCGCTCGCGCAGCGCTGCCCTGGCCGACTCCACGGTCGGCACAGTCGGCCTGGAGATCGAGACGCACCTGGTCGACCTGGACGCCGTGGGCGAAGCGGTGCCCTGGTCGGCGATCGAGGCGGTCATGCCGCAGATGCGGGCGGCCGCCCGGAGCAGCAGCGTCACGATCGAGCCGGGTGGCCAGGTGGAGCTGTCGGGCGCGCCCGAGCCCGACATCGTCCGGGCCGTCAGTGCCCTGCGGCATGACGGGCAAGGCGTCCGGCTGGCGCTTGCCGACCGCGACCTCGGCTTGGCCTACGCCGGAACCGACCCCCTCAGGCCATCCCGCCGGGTCAACCCGGGCCCCCGCTACCGGGCGATGGAACAGCACTTCGCGGCGACCGGCCGGGCTGCGCCCGGCGCGGTGATGATGAACTCGACGGCCGCGCTGCAGGTCAACCTTCAGGCCGGGCCCGAAGCGCACTGGCCGGAGCGGGTCGCCCGGGCTTACCGGCTGGGCCCGACGATGCTGGCGATCTCGGCCAGCTCGCCCTGGGTGCACGGCCGCGAGTCGGGCTGGAAGTCCGCCAGGCAGCGCGCCTGGCGCGGCCTGGACGCCCGATCTTGCGGCCCGGTGCCTGGCTGCGTGGCGGGGAACCCGCAGGACGACTCTGGCCTGGACCCGGCCTCCGCCTGGGCGCGCTACGCGATGCGCGCGCCGGTGGCGTTTGTGCGCACCGGGGATGACGATGTGACGGCCGTGGGCGCCCCGGTCTCGTTCGAGCAGTGGGCCAGCGGCTCGGTGCGGCTGGGCCAGCGCGCGCCGACGGCGGCCGACCTCGACATGCATCTGTCGACCCTGTTCCCGCCCGTTCGGCTGCGCGGGTACCTGGAGGTGCGGTACCTCGACATGGCCGCGCCGCGCTGGTGGCCCGCGGTCTCGGCCGCCCTGACAACGCTGATGGACGACCCGGTCGCGGCTGACCTGGCGACCGAGGCGACGGAGCCGGCGGCGGACCGGTGGGTGGAGGCGGCCCGCGACGGCCTCGGCGACGAGCTGCTCGCGTCCTCGGCCCGGCGCTGCCTCGAGATCGCGGCCGGCCGCGGGCCAGCCGAACTCGTCCCTGCCGTCGAGGACCTGGCCGAGCTCGTCGAGTCCGGCCGCTGTCCCGGTGACCTGCTAGCCGAGCGCCTCGCCAAGGTCGGGCCGCTCGCCACGTTCGAGGAGCTTGCCCATGCATGACGTCGTCGTCCGGGACCTCGAGCGCGCCCGCGCCCGCACGCTCCGGCTCACCGACCTCGACGAGCCGACGCTGGTGGCGCAGCACGACCCGCTGATGAGCCCGCTGGTATGGGATCTCGCCCACATCGGCCAGCAGGAGGAGCTGTGGCTGCTGCGAGGCGGCGACTCGGGCCGGCCAGGCATGCTCGCCCCCGAGATCGACTCGCTCTATGACGCGTTCAAGCACCCGCGGGCCGAGCGGCCATCGCTGCCGCTGCTGCCGCCGGTCGAGGCGAGGGCCTACGACCACGAGGTGCGCGGCCGTGCACTCGACCTGATCGAGCGCACCCCGGCCGATGAACTGTTCACCGCGGGCATGGTCGTCCAGCACGAGGAGCAGCACGACGAGACAATGCTCGCCACGCTGCAGCTGCGGCAGGGACCGCCGCTCCTGCTGGGACGCGTCGCGCTGCCCGGTGGCCGGGAAGCCGCGCCCGACCGGGTGTTCGTCGCGGGCGGGCCGTTCACGCTCGGCGTCGACGCGACGACCGAGCCGTTCTCGCTGGACAACGAGCGCCCAGCGCACACCGCCGAAGTCGGGCCGTTCTGGATCGGCCGGGTGCCGGTGACCAACCGGCAGTGGCGTGAGTTCATCGGCGACGGCGGCTACCTCCGGCCGGAGCTGTGGTCGGAGCGCGGCTGGCAGCACCGCGTCCAGGCGAAGCTGGAGCGGCCGATGTTCTGGACCGCCGAAGGTACGCGCCGGCGCTTCGGCATGGAGGAGGACGTTCCCGGCGGCGAACCCGTGCAGCACGTGTGCTACTTCGAGGCCGAGGCCTATGCCCGGTGGGCCGGAGGCCGGCTGCCGACCGAGACCGAATGGGAGAAGGCCTGCGCCTGGGATCCAGTCGCTCGGGCAAGGCGGGCCTGGCCGTGGGGGTCGCAGCCGCCGGACCCGAGCCTGGCCAACCTCGGGGGTCACGGCCTGCGCCCAGCACCGGCCGGGGCCTACCCGGCAGGGGCGTCCGCGTACGGGGCCGAGCAGATGATCGGTGACGTATGGGAGTGGACGTCGTCCGACTTCACCCCGTGGCCGGGCTTCACGCCGATGATCTACCGGGACTACAGCCAGCCGTTCTTCGGCGGCGACTACAAGGTGCTTCGCGGCGGGTCGTGGGCCGTGGCCCCGTCGACCATCCGGCCGTCGTTCCGCAACTGGGACCATCCGATCCGACGGCAGATCTTCACTGGCGTCCGGCTGGCCTGGGACGCCTGAGTGTGCCGTCACCTCGCCTGGCTGGGGGCGCCGAGGTTGCTGGCCGAGCTCCTGCTCGAGCCGGAGCACGGGCTGCTCGTGCAGTCCTACGCGCCGCGCCGGCAGAAACATGGCCGGATGAACGCCGACGGCTGGGGTGTCGGCTTCTTCGCGGCCGGGCAGGCCGAACCTGCTCGCTGGCGGTCAGACCGGCCGCTGTGGTCCGACGCGTCGTTCGCCTCGGTGGCGCAGGTGATCGCGGCGCCGTGCGTGCTCGCCGCCGTCCGGTCGGCGACGGCCGGCATGCCGCCCGACGAGACGGCGGCGGCCCCGTTTGCCCGGGGCCGATGGCTGCTGTCCCACAACGGCGTCGCCGACCGGGCGCTTCTCGGCCCGCACCCGGCCGCCGAGTCGGTCTGCGACTCTGCGCAGCTGGCTGCGCACGTGTTCGACTTCGGCCCGGAACGGGTCGGGGAGTTCGTCAGCGACCTAGGAAAACGCGACCCGGCTGCGCGGCTGAACCTCCTGCTCACGGACGGGCAGCAAATCCTCGCGACAAGGTGGAACGACACCCTGAGCGTGCTCACGCGTCCGGATGGCGTGGTCGTCGCAAGCGAGCCCTATGACGACGATCCCGGCTGGGCCGACGTGCCCGACCATCACCTTGTCCGCGTCCGAGGCGGCGTCGCGACAGTCATCAACCTCGAAGGAGACTAGATGGCAGCACAAGGGCGTGTACAGGCCAGGCCCGACCAGTACCTCGCGGAGCTGCGCGCCGACGTACGCGCTGGCCTGACGGCCACGCCGAAGACCCTGCCGCCGAAGTACTTCTACGACGAGCGCGGCAGCCTGCTGTTCGACGAGATCACACGGCTGCCGGAGTACTACCTGACTCGCGCGGAGACCGCGATCATGCGGGAACGTGCCGCGGAGATCGCGGCGCTCTCGCGCTGCGAGTCGCTGGTCGAACTCGGCAGCGGGACGTCGGCCAAGATGGCTCTGCTGCTGCGCGCTCTGCTCGACGCGGGGACACTCACGGAGTTCGTACCGCTGGACGTCGACCCGGTCGTGCTTGCCGATGCAACCGAGTCACTGCGCTCCCGGTACCCGGGTCTGCACGTCGTTCCCTTTGTCGGGGACTTCGAGCGCGACCTCGGCGCCATCCCGCCCGCGAGGGGCAGACGGATGATCGCCTTCATCGGCTCGACCATCGGCAACCTGGAGCCCGCGGAGCGCGCCCGCCTGCTCGCGGGGGTCGCGGCAGCGCTGCGGCCAGGCGAGACGTTCCTGCTCGGCACCGACCTGGTGAAGGACCCGGGCCGGCTGTGGCGTGCCTACAACGACGCGGCCGGAGTCACCGCTGAGTTCAACCGCAACATCCTGCGGGTGATCAACACCGAGCTGGACGCCGACTTCGACGTCGAGGCGTTCGAGCACGTTGCGATCTGGGACGCAGCCCACGAGTGGATCGAGATGAGGCTGCGCTCGGTCCTGGCCCAGACGGTGAGGATCGGGGACCTGCGGATGACGGTGCAGTTCTCGGCAGGCGAGGAGATGCGGACGGAGATTTCGGCCAAGTTCCGGCCAGACGGCGTGCGCGCTGAGCTCCAGGCCGCCGGGCTGGAGACCGTTCGGTTCTGGACCGATCCGGCGGGTGACTTCGGCCTCACGCTCGCTCGGCGCCAGCCGATCGGCAACGGGTCCCGCTGGCTCGCGAGCCGTGGCTAGCGCTGAGGGCCGGAAATCCTCTCGCGGC
>JASIGS010000748.1 GCA_030052355.1 Streptosporangiaceae bacterium
CGGCCGTCGCGCAAGCGGCCGCCCAGGCCGGGAGCATCTCCGGCACGGTGGTCGGCCCGGCCGCTGTCCCGCTCGCGGGCATCTGCGTCACGGCCACCGGGCCAAGCGGCCGGCTGCTAGCCCGCACTAACGGCGATGGCCAGTACACCCTGGCTGGCCTGAAGGCAGGCAGATACACCGTCGGCTACGCCGACTGCACGAGCCCGGACAGCTACGCAGCGCGGGCGTATCCGGGCGGGAGCGTCCACGTAGCCGGCGGCCAGCGCGCCTCTCTCGAGCCGGTCACGCTGACGGCCACCTCGCCGATGCAGGCGATCGCGACCGAGCAGGCGTACGCACAGGCGCACGAGTCCGCGGCACCCTCGGCGGCTAATGCCGCCACGACGGTCAAGTACGCGGTGACGGGCACGGTCAGCGATAAGGCGGGCAAGCCGCTTGCAGGGATCTGCGTCACGGCCACCGGCGAGATAAAGCTGGGCGGGGACTTCGTTTTTTCGGTCTTTGCGAAGACCAATAAGGACGGCCGCTACGCGATCCCCGCGCTGCCATCGGGCTTTCACGTAGTGAGCTGGCAACTCCTGTTCACCGTTGGCTGCGGGAACGGCGGTAACTACGCGCCGCAGTGGTGGCGCGGCGCCGCTTCAGCGGCCAAGGCGACGGCTCTGCCCGCCAGCACGCACGAGATCACCGGCATCGACGCCACGCTGACGCAGGGCGGGAGCATCGCAGGCGTGATCAGGGGCAAGAGCGCCTCCGGCCCTGGCCTGAAGGGCGCGTGTGTGCAGGCCTTTGGCATCGGTGGCCAGGGAGGCGTGAGCATTCTGGCGCACAGCGGTGCGGGCGGCCGGTATGTGCTGCGGGGCCTCGGTACCGGAAGCTACGACGTCGCCTTCTTGGCCTGCAGCGCAGGCAACTATCTCAACGGCAGCTACCGGAAGGTCACGGCCCGGGTCGGCACCACCAGAACGCTCAACGCGTTCCTGGTTGCGGGCGCGACGGTGGCCGGCACGGTCACCAGCAGCCTGGCCGGCCACGCGGTGCTGGCCAAGATCTGCGTAGTCGTGTCCGGCTCCGGGCTCGGAATATTCCTCCCGGAAACGGAAACGGAAACAACCAAGTCCGGCCACTACAGCATTGATCAACTTCCGCACGGGACGTACTACGTCACCTTCTTCGGTGGCTGCGGAAACAGCGGCAGCTACGCCCCGCAGTACTACCAGGCGGGTGCCAGGACCGGCAGCTTGAGCGCGGCAACCGCTACCGCCATCAAGCTGGGCGTCGGCGCCAAGTACACGGCCAGCGTGGCGATGCTGCCGGGCGGCACGCTCGCAGGGACCGTGACCGCCCAGCCGTCAGGCGGGCCGGTGAAGAACGTGTGCGTCGAACCGATCACCGAGCCTGAGTTCGGCGGGCTACCGTCTGTGCCATTTGCCATCGCCGAGCCGTTCGGCCAGGCGATAACGAATGCGGCCGGTAGGTACACGGTGAACAACCTGCAGCCAGGCCTCTACATCCTCGAAGTCGCCGACTGTTTCAACTACAAGTACTCGGGTACCTGGTTCGACCCGGAGGGCAACAACTCGCCGCAATTGATCTCGGTGACAAGTGGTGCGGTGGTCCGCGCGGACGCTTCGCTGTCACCCGCAGGCAGCATCACCGGCACCGTTACCGACCACGCTGGTCACGGGCTGAAGGACATCTGCATGGAGGCGATCAGGCAGGGCACCGTCGCGTCGCAGATGATCCCGTTCTACGGGCCGAGAAATGCAGTTTCCGGCAAGACAGGAAAGTTCGAATTCGAGGGTCTGCCGCCGGGCTCCTACTCGGTCGGGTTTGCAGCCTGCGGCGGCCATTATGCGGCGCAGTGGTACAAGGACAAGGCTCCGGGCAGTCCTGGAACGGCCGTACAAGTCCGGGCCGGGCGTACCACGTCGAACATCAACGCGACGCTGACCAGCGGAAAGTCCGTTTCAGTAGTCGTCGTGTCCGGCGTTACCGGCAAGCCGGTCCCTGGCTGCCTGATGGTCTCGTCTGGACCGCTCAGCCTGCTGCCGACCGTCTCCACGTCCAGGTCAGGAAGGTTCACCGTCAAGCATTTGGCCGCCGGGACCTACCAGGCCGAGGCGTACTCATGCGGCCACGGTGCCGCACTGCTCGCCCAGCTCCAGACCGAGATCAGGATCCCGGCGGGTCACAGCACCACGACCATCGTCCTGCGGCTGCCGAGGCGCGGGTCCATCGCCGGTACGGTGACCGCTCCGGGAACACCGGGCGGAGCGACCTACGCCTGTGTCTACGTGACCTCGGACTCGGGCGAATTCTCGGCCACTGCCACAGTCAATCGGAGCGGGCAGTACTCGCTGACGAATGTGGCGCCCGGGAGCTATCAGGTGCTAATCGACGACGGCTGCTCGGGCGGGAAAACACTGGCCCCGCAGGCGTTCTCCGTCCATGTCGCGGCGGGGGCCACCACGACGCTGAACGCCGTGCTGGTCGCTAACGGCAGCATCACCGGGTCCGTCACGGGCAGCGCCTCGTCCGCTCCGGTGGCCGGGATCTGCGTGGCCGCGTACGCCAGCACCACGGCAACCGAGCCCGCGGCCGTGGCGATCACCGTCGGCAACGGCAGCTACCAGATCGGTTTCCTGCCGCCCGGCACCTACCTGGTCAAGTTCAGCTCAGGCTGCGGCGCGAGCGGCTACGCGACGCAGTGGTACAAGGACGCCAGCTCGGCAACCACGGCGACCGCCGTATCCGTGTCGCCGGGCGCAGCCGTCAGCGGCGTGAACGCGGCCATGAGTTCGTAGGACCAGTAAGTCACCGCCGGCCAGGCTGCGCGCTCAGCCGGGCCGGCGGTGGCACTGGCGAGCGGCTCCCGGCGCCGGGACGGCATGGGCCCAGTGTGATAAGGACTATTCATGCCGCGCACGCCGGAGCCGCAGTGAGCGTTGACGTCGTGGTGCGAGGCATCACGATCCCGCCCGACGAGCTGTCCTGGCGATTCAGCAGGTCGTCCGGGCCGGGCGGGCAGTCTGTCAACACGACCGACAGCCAGGCCGAGCTTTCCTTCGACCTGGAAGCTTCGGCTTCGCTGCCTCCGGCCTTCAGGGAACGTGCCCTCAGGGCGCTTCAGCATCGGCTGGCGGGCGGCGTCATCACGGTAACGGCCAGCGAGCACCGGTCTCAGCTGCGGAACAGGGAGGCGGCGGCGGCCAGGATGAGTGCTCTGCTCACGGCCGCAACGGCGCCGCCGCCCAAGGCTCGCAGGCCGACGAGGCCAACCCGCGGCTCGGTCGAGCGACGGCTCGACGCCAAGCGGCGGCGATCTGAGACCAAGCGGCTCCGCCGGTTCGACGAGGGCTAGCCGCCGGCGGTCAGGTCAGCCAGCCTGGTGACCGTGTTCCAGTTCCTGGACGTCGCGGCGACGCCTAGCCACTTCTCGACCGCGTTGTTGGTCAGCTTGGTCCGGGCAGCGCCGTTCGGGCACCACAGATAGGCGTGCCGGCCGGTCACCCACATCTGGTCAGGCTCGAACGAGCGGGCCATGACCTTAGCGGCGGCCGCCGGATCAGGCTGGCTGCCGAAGAACGCGACGAAATAGCGTGACGGGTTCTCCGGCTCGCCACCCAGCGGATTCCCGCCGACGGCCGCGGCCATCTCGGCGCCCGTCCTGACCATGACGCCGCAGCGGACGCCAAGGTGCTCGGCGGCAGCCGCCTGGATCTCGGCCTCTAGCTTGGCCGCGTCACGGCCGGGCGAGCTGAACGCGGCGTTCCCGCTCTGCAGGTAGGTGGTCACGTCGCTATAGCCCAGATCGGCGAGTACCTCGCGCAGCGCCGCCATCGACACCTTCGAGTCGCCGCCCAGGTTGACGGCCCGAAGTAGCGCCGCGTATCGCATGCTGACCGGCTCCCTTCGACTCAGTACGCTAGGCCGGTGAACACTCGGGGGGCTCCGGGGCGCGGCCCCCGGGCTGGTGCTGCCGGGCGCACCGACCGCGACCGGCGGCGGCGCGAACTGTCTCAAAATTACCTGCGAGATCCCGCGTCAGCCAGGCAATTCCTGCGCTCGGTAACGGCGGATCCGCAAGGGCTGTGCGTAGAGGTCGGCGCCGGCGAGGGCATCGTGACGAGCCGGCTGGCCGCCATGTTCGGCGAGGTTGTCGCGTATGAGGTCGACCAGGCGCTAGCCGGCCGGCTGCGAGCCAGGGTCCGTGACAGCGACAACGTCCGCGTCGTGATGGCGGACTTCCTGACCGCGCGCCCGCCCGCCCGCCCGTTCCAGGTCGTCGGGAACGCCCCGTTCTCGCTGACTTCTCCGATCGTGGACTGGTGCCTGAAGTCGCGCCGGATGACAACGGCGACCCTCATCACGCAGCTGGAGTACGCCAAGAAGCGAACCGGCGGCTATGGACGCTGGACGCTGCTGACGGTGAGCACCTGGCCGGTGGTCCGCTGGGAGCTGCGTGGGAGCATCGCCAGGACTCAGTTCCGCCCTGTGCCGAAGGTGGACGCGGGCATCCTGCGCCTGGAGCGGCGGACTGAGCCGCTGGTGGGCCAGTCCCGGATGGCCGCGTACCGGCGCGTCGTGGCGGCGGGCTTCAGCGGGGTTGGCGGCTCCGTCCAGGCATCGCTGCGCAGGTCCTACCCGCCGGACCTGGTAACGTCCGCTTGCTCCCGGGCCGGGCTGGACCGGCGCGCCGTCGTGGCGTTCGTGACTCCTGACCAGTGGGTGCAGATCTTTAGCGTCCTGGACGGAGCGCGTTAAGCCGATCGTTATCGATGTACATCCCGCTTCACCCCCTGATTCTGTTAGCGTCACTGCGGACTCTGGGAGTTGCGGCCACCACGCCGCCCGGCCGGATGAGGCGATCTGCATGCGACGACTACTGGCCGGGATCGGCGCACTGACCGCCGCCACGCTGCTGTTCGCGCAGGGGAGCGCGGCAAGCGCCGCGCCCATCGGTACTTCGTCCGCAGCAGGCTCGGCCACGCAGCGGCCGTTGACGACGGCGCAGGCTGCCGCCCTGTCGCGGGACGTCGACCAGCACGTCATCATCTTCCTCAGGGACGAGCCCGCCATCGTGTCGGGAACCCGGTCGGCGATGGCGGCCCGCTCGTCGGCCATCGCCGTGAGCCAGAGCGGGATCGTGCACGAGCTGGCGCAGGTGCACGCCACCCGGGTCACCAGCTACCAGCTGGTCAATGCCGTGGCCGCGACCGTGTCAGCGGGCGAGGAAGCCAGGCTCGAAGCCAACCCGGAGGTCGCTGAGGTCATCCCCGATGCCACGATCCAGCTGGCGAGCCCGTCGGTAACCACCACGGGAACCAAGACGGCGGCCACCAAGGTCAAGCCGCTGCCCGGCGCCTGCCTGCCCAACGGCGGGGTAGAACTCGAGCCGGAAGCACTACAGGTCACGAACGTCCAGTCACAGGCCAAAGGCGCCAAGACCGCGCGGTCGCTCGGCTTCACCGGGGCCGGCGTGACCGTCGCCTACATCGCTGACGGCGTCGACATCCACAACGTGAACTTCATCAAGGCGGACGGCAAGTCGGTCTTCACCGTCTACAAGGACTTCTCCGGCGACGGCACGGATTCCCCGACTGGCGGGGGCGGCGAGGCGTTCCTGGACGCGAACTCGATAGCCGGGCAGGGCCGCCACGTCTACAACGTGCAGGACTTCGGCGCGCACGCGCTGACGCAGAAGTGCAACATCCGCATCGAAGGCGTGGCGCCCGGCGTGAGCCTTGTCGGACTGCGGGTGAGCGGGGTTACCGACGTGACGACGACCTCGGCGTTCCTCGACGCGATCAACTACGCCACCGTGGTGCACAAGGTGAACGTGCTGAACGAGTCGTTCGGCTCCAACGGCATCCCAGACACCTCGGTGGACGCGATCAAGGAATTCGACGACGCCGCCGTCAAGGCCGGCATCACCGTGGTGGTGGCAGCCGGCGACTCCTCGCCCGGCACAGACACGATCGCTTCGCCGTCGAGCGACCCGAACGTGATCTCGGTGGGCGCCAGCACGGACTTCCGCGCCTACGCCATGTCCGACTTCGGGAACGCCGACGTGTTCGCGCGCAGCGGCTGGCTGGACGACAACATCAGCAACAGCAGCTCGACCGGCTTCAACGAGTCAGGCGCGGGGATCGACCTGGTGGCACCCGGCGACGAGAGCTTCACCTCGTGCACCGCCAACATCAAGTTCTACCCGGACTGCACGAACTTCCGCGGCGAGGCGTCTGACGTCCAGATCACCGGCGGCACCAGCCAGGCCTCGCCGCTCACCGCGGGAGTGGCGGCGCTGGTGATCCAGGCATACCGGCACGCGCATCACGACAGCACGCCGTCGCCGTCCGTGGTCAAGCAGATCATCATGAGCTCGGCCACCGACCTCGGCTCGGCTGGCGACGAGCAGGGCGCCGGCCTGCTCAACGCCTACAAGGCGGTCGAACTCGCCGAGTCGTACAAGGCGAAGCCGGTCGGCGAGACGCTGCTGACCAGCGTGACCGCGGTCTCCGGGCTGGACCCGGCCGCCAGCAGGCAGGGCCAGATCGACATCCAGGACGAGCCAGGCAGCCCGGAGAGCGCGACGTTCAAGGTGCAGAACACCGGCGCGACGACACAGACCGTGCACATCTCAGGCCGGCAGCTTGGCGCGCCCAGCCACATCCAGAGCGGGCACGTCGTCGTCACCAACGCGCGCAGCAAGCACCTGATCGACTTCGCCGGCTACAAGAACAACTACAGCGAGTTCCACTTCACCGTCGCGCGCGGCCAGAACCGGCTGAACGCGTCGATGTCCTACCCCGGCACGGCCGCCACCTACGTGATGTCGATGGTCCTGATCGACCCCAAGGGCCGGTTCGCCGCTTACTCGTTCCCGCAAGGCGAAAGCGACGACGCGAACCTTGACGTGATCAACCCGGCGCCTGGCCGGTGGACCGGCATAGTGTTCGCGCCGGTGGCCGGGAAGCCGCTGAACGGCCCCACCGGTACCGTGAGGTACCGGGTCAGCACGCAGCGGTTCGTGTCGTTCGGCAAACTCAGCCGCAAGTCGGTGACCCTGGGCAGGGGCAAGTCGGCCACGATCACGTTGGATGTCCGCACGCCGGCCACAGCTGGCGACGAGACCGGCTCGGTCGTGCTGAACGCGGGCCACGGTGCCAGCACGATCCCGGTGCTGCTGCGCAGCTACGTCGACGTGACCACGTCCGCGGCCGGGACCTTCAAGGGCACCCTGACGGGTGGGAACGGCCGTGGCCCCGGCCAGTTTGACTACTACCAGTTCGAGGTGCCGGCGGACATACCCGCCGTCAACGGCGTGACCGGCATCACCGCGTCGGTGAAGCTGGCCAACGACCCGTCGGACCTCTTCGACACCTTCCTCATCGATCCCAACGGGCAGACCGACGGCTACGG
>JASIGS010000749.1 GCA_030052355.1 Streptosporangiaceae bacterium
GGTCGACGTGGAAGGTGACGACCACGGCGGCGGCGGTGGCGGACGGCTACTCGCTGAACGGCGAGTACGACTGCCCGGCTTCGGTGACCGTGGGCGGACGGACGTTCATCAACGACGGGAGCCCGAGTCTCGGGCCGATGAGCCTGTCTGAGGCGCTCATCGTGTCGTGTGACACCGTGTTCTACGAACTGGCCGAGGGCATGTGGCAAAGCGACCACGTCAACCTCGACGACGTGACGTCACCCTACTTCCCGGTTCAGAAGATGCAGAAGATGGAGCTGGCCTGGGGTTTCGGCCAGAGCACCGGCATCGACCTGCCGAACCAGAGCCTCGGCGACGTGCCGACCCGCCAGTGGCTTTACTGGTTCTGGAAGGACAACGCGCACACCGGCCAGGACTGGTGCAAGTACGGCAAGGAAAACGGCAACGAGATACAGCAGATCGAGTGGAGCGACTGCCTCTACGCCAACGACTGGACCGAGGGCCAGGCCATGATCGCCGCCATCGGCCAGGGCCTCGTGTCGGTCACCCCGCTGCAGCTCGCCGACGCGTATGTGGCGCTGGCCAACGGTGGCACCCTGTACAGCCCGAAGATCGGCGAGGAGCTGGTCAGCCCCACCGGCAAGGTGGTCGAGCAGATCAACCCGACGGTCATCAGGCACCTGCCGGTCGCCGGGTCCACCCTCGCCTACATCAGGGATGCCCTGCAGGGCGTCGTGACCTCGGGCACCGCGGCCGGGGCATTCGGCGGCTTCCCGCTCGGCAAGGTGTGCGTGGCCGGCAAGACCGGTACCGCGCAGGTGCTCGGCAAGGTGGCCACGTCGGTGTTCGCGTCGTTCGCGCCGTGCAGTGACCCGAAGTACGTGGTCGTCGTCATGATTCCCGACTCCGGATACGGCGCGGACGTGTCCGCGCCCGCGGTGCGGAAGATCTGGGACGCGATCTACGGCCTTGAGGGCCAGGCGGGCGCGCTGCCGGGCGGTACCTTGCCCGCCGAGCCGCGGATCAACAGCCAGGGACAGGTCATTCCTACCAACACGGCCTCACCAGGCACGACCACCAAGACGACGGGGGGCGCGAGCGGGTGACGGGCTTGCGCGACACCGGCTACAGCCGGCGGCCCGCCCGCTGGCCGGGCAGGCCGCTGTCGGCCGAGTACCGCGACCTGGCACCTGTCCGGCTCGGGGGTGGCGGGAGCGCCCGCCGGATCGGGTTCGGCGCCGGTCCTGACTTCGGTGGCGGTCCCCGGCAGCGGGTGCGCCGCGCGCTCTCTGCCGTCTTCGGCAAGGGCAGCCCGCTGCGTCAGCTGGACTGGATCCTGCTCGCCGCCGTTCTCGCGCTGAGCGGGCTCGGCTGCGTGCTGATCTGGGCCGCGTCGAGCGAGTCGCTGATGAAGAAGCAGTTCGTGTGGATCGCGATCGGGCTCGTCATCATGGCGGCCGTGAGCATGCTCGACTACCGGCAGATCAAGATGCTGGCACCGATCGTGCTGGTGATTTCCATCCTCGGGCTGCTGGCCGTGATGGCGATCGGCGTCAGGGTCAACGGCGCTAAGTCCTGGATCGACCTGCCTGCCGGGCTGCAGATCGAGCCGTCGGAGTACGCCAAGATCGCGATCATCCTGATGTCGGCCATGTTCTTGTCGCAGATGCCACCCGGCGGCAAGAGGCCGCTGCTGCGCCAGGTGGCGAAGGTGCTCGCGATCGCGGCGATCCCGCTGGCGCTCATCTACAAGCAGCCGGACCTAGGCGTCACGGTGCTGCTGGTGGCCATACTGGCGGGCTTGATCGCCCTGTCCGGCATCCGGCTGCGCTGGCTGGTCCTGCTCGGCGGCGCCGCCGCGTTCTGCGTCTACGCGGGTGCCAAGCTGCACATCCTCAAGTCATACCAGCTCAGCAGGCTCGCCTCGTTCATCCACCCGGCGCAGGACCCGCGCGGCTCCGGATACGAGGCGTACCAGGCCAAGATCGCCATCGGCCTAGGCGGGATGCACGGCCAGGGGCTCTTCCACGGCACCCTGGTGTCCGGGGGGTATGTGCCCAATCAGTGGACAGACTTCATCTTCACGGTCGCGGGCGAGGAGCTCGGGTTTGTCGGCTGCGTGGTCATCATCGCGCTGATCGGCGTGATCCTGTTCCGCGCGATCCGCATCGCGGCCAAGGCCGACGACCAGTTCGGCATGCTGGCCGCGTCCGGCATCGCGATCTGGTTCGGGGTGCAGTCGTTCATCAACATCGGCATGACGGTGGGCATCATGCCGGTCACCGGCCTCGCGCTGCCGTTCGTGTCCTATGGCGGGTCCGCGATATTCGCTGACATGATCGCGATCGGCATTCTGCACGCCGTGCACCGGCACCGCCGCTTGTTCGGTTAGCGGCCGACGTCGCGTGACACCGCTGGATGCCGAGTAATCAGGCCGGTATGGTTAAATTCCGATTTTTGATGGAACGCCCGTTCCGCCACCGGCGGCACACCGGAGCTGCGCAGCTTGCACTTCGACGGCCGCATCGTGCTCGGCAGCGCGGTCGTTGAACCAAGTCGGCACCGGAAAGCGCGGGCACTTTCCGAGTCTCGGTACTGTGGTAGCCGTGCCTGTGCAGTCCGTTTACCCCGCGCTCGAGCCGCTGCTCGCGCTGGTCCGCAAGCCGGTCCAGTACGTAGGCGGCGAGCTGAACAGCGTCGTGAAGGACTGGGACGGCTGCGATGTGCGCTGGGCGCTGATGTATCCGGACGCTTACGAGGTGGGCCTGCCCAACCAGGGCGTCCAGATCCTGTACGAGGTGCTGAACGAGCAGGATGGCGTGCTCGCGGAGCGGACCTACAGCGTGTGGCAGGACCTCGAGGCGCTCATGCGCGAGCGCGGCGTGCCGCAGTTCACGGTGGACGCGCACCGGCCGGTGCGGGCGTTCGACGTGCTCGGCGTGAGCTTCGCGACCGAGCTCGGCTACACCAACCTGCTGACGGCGCTTGACCTGGCCCAGATCCCGTTGTCGGCCGCGTCGCGCGGGGACGGCGACCCGGTCGTGCTGGCCGGCGGGCACGCGGCTTTCAACCCCGAGCCGATCGCCGAGTTCATCGACGGCGCCGTGCTCGGCGACGGCGAGCAGGCCGTGCTGGCCATCACGGCGCTGATCAGGGAGTGGAAGGCGGCCGGCCGGCCAGGCGGCCGGGACGGGCTGCTCATGCGGCTCGCGACCGACGGCGGCGTGTACGTGCCGCGGTTCTACGACGTCTCGTACGCCCCGGACGGCACGATCAGCAAGGTAGCGCCGAACCGGCCTGGCGTGCCCAGGTCGGTCGCCAAGCACACGGTCATGGACCTGGACTCCTGGCAGTACCCGCGCAAGCCGCTGGTGCCGCTGGCGGAGACCGTGCACGAGCGGTTCAGCGTGGAGATCTTCCGCGGTTGCACCCGGGGCTGCCGGTTCTGCCAGGCGGGCATGATCACGCGGCCGGTGCGGGAACGATCTATCACCACGATCGGCTCCATGGTGGAGGCAGGCCTCGCCGCGACCGGGTTCAACGAGGTCGGCCTGCTGTCGCTCTCGTCGGCCGACCACAGTGAGATCGACGAGGTCGCGGTCGACCTGGCTGACCGCTACGAGGGCACCAACACGGGACTGTCGCTGCCGTCGACCCGGGTCGACGCCTTCAATGTCACGCTGGCCAACGAGTTGTCGAGGAACGGTCGGCGGTCGGGGCTCACGTTCGCGCCGGAAGGCGGTACCGACCGGATCCGCAAGGTCATCAACAAGATGGTCACGGAAGACGACCTGATCAAGACCGTGACGACCGCTTATGCGAGCGGATGGCGGCAGGTCAAGCTCTACTTCATGTGCGGCCTGCCGACCGAGACCGACGAGGACGTGCTCGCGATCGCGCGGGTGGCGCGGCGGGTCATCGAGGCGGGGCGTTCGGTGACGGGCCGCCGGGACATCCGCTGCACCGTGTCCATCGGCGGGTTCGTGCCCAAGCCGCATACTCCGTTCCAGTGGGCGGCACAGTGTTCGCACGAGACCGTTGACGCCCGGCTGCGGGCGCTGGCGGCGGCCATCCGGTCGGACCGCTCCTACGGCAAGTCGGTCGGCTACCGCTATCACGACGGCAAGCCGTCGGTCATCGAGGGCCTGCTGTCGCGCGGCGACCGGCGGGTAGCCAAGGTCATCCTCGCTGCGTGGCAGGACGGCGCGAGGTTCGACGGCTGGAGCGAGGGCTTCTCGTACGAGCGGTGGGAGCGCTGCGCCACCGCGGCGCTCGCTGCCGACGGGGTCGATCTCGACTGGTACACGACCAGGGAGCGCTCCTACGCCGAGATCCTGCCGTGGGATCACCTGGACGCCGGCCTGGAGCGCGACTGGCTGTGGCAGGACTGGCTCGCAGCGATCGACCCTGAGGGCGCCGCAGAGGTGGAGGACTGCCGGTGGACGCCGTGCTTCGAGTGCGGCGTCTGCCCCGCGATGGGCACCGAGATCGAGACTGGCCCGACGGGGAAGCGGCTGCTGCCGCTCACGGTCGTGGGCGAAGGCCGGGAGCAGTAGCCGGTGCCAGCCAAGCAGCCATCCGGGCCGCCCCAGCAGCCAGCCGTCCAGCGGCTGGCCATCAGGTACGCTAAACGTGGCAGGATGCGCTTCGCGAGTCACCGGGACATCGCGCGCGCAGTCGAGCGGGGGGTACGAAGAGCAGGCTTGCCGGTCGCACACTCGGCCGGGTTTTCGCCCCATCCGAAGATCTCCTACTCAGGCGGTGCGCCCACGGGCGCGGCCAGCGAGGCCGAGTACATGGAGATCTCGCTGACCGCGATCATGGAGCCCGGCATCGTCAAGGAGAGGCTCGACGCTGCCCTGCCGGATGGGATTGACGTGATTGAGGTCGCCGACCTGGCCGCAGCGCCCGCGCAGCGGCTGGAAGCCTCGCACTGGCAGGTTGAGCTGCCCGGCGTGGCATCCGACGACGCGGCCTTGGCCGTGCAGGCGTTTCTCGCCGCGGAGCACGCGGAGGTTGAACGCCTGACGAGCAACGGGGTACGGCGGGTTGACGCACGGGCCGGCGTTGTGTCGCTTGAGCTCGACGGGCGCGGCGGGGCGTCCGGTCAGCCCGGATATGCGATACTTCGAATGGTTGTTCGGCACTTGACCCCTGCCGTGCGACCCGATGACATCCTGGCGGGGCTCAGCCGCGCCTTCGGCCTGGAGCTGCCGTCGCCCCCGCGGGTGACGCGCCTGGCGCAGGGACCGCTTGACGGCGACGAGGAGTTCCTGGGGGACGTCCCCCAGGGGCAGCCCGGCGCCGTCCCGCAGGTCTGCGCTGCTCAAGGCGTGCAGGCCGGCCTTGTGGCCACCGCACAGGGACAAGTAAAGACAGCGCGCCAGCACGCGGAGACCGCCACTGAGGCGTCTGCCGCGACAGCGGGCGCGTACGGACAGCTCTCGCGCGGCGCGGAGCGGCCTTTCGGGGCTGACTGCGCCCGGGAGCCTGACGAAAGAGATCGCCCGAATGCTCGAAATCGAGCGACAGAACAGCGAGCCGGCTGATGGCACGACACAGGCTGGCTCCGAGAACGCAGGTAACGAGAACCCAGGCACCGACGGTGCGCAGGGGCGCAGCCTGCTGCGCCGCGCCCGCCGGGCGGTAAC
>JASIGS010000750.1 GCA_030052355.1 Streptosporangiaceae bacterium
GAGCTGCACGTGGACGCTCGCCCGTTCCTGCTGCGGATGGCCGACTACCAGCACCTGGCCACCGGGGTCTCCGGCGTCCTGGCGAAGGACGCGTCGGCGCTCGCGCTCGCCGCCTCCCTGCATCCCACCGCGGCCATCTGCGGGACACCGACCGAGCCGGCCCTGGAGCTGATCAGGGAGCTGGAGGGGATGGACCGCGGCCGCTACTCCGGCCCGGTTGGCTGGGTGGACGCGCGCGGCAACGGTGAGTGGGGCATCGCGCTGCGCTGCGGCGAGGTCGACGGCAGGCGCGCCCGGCTTTTTGCCGGGAACGGCATCGTCGCCGGATCTCAGCCCGAGGTGGAACTCGCGGAAACAGAGACGAAGTTCCGGCCGATGCGGCGCGCGCTCGAAGGCTAGCTCCCTGTCCGCTCAGGCACTCTCCGCTCGGGCCCGAAGTCGGCCAGCCGTGGTCACGCCGGTTGCTACTCTCGCCCCGTGACGAGCAGTGCCGGCCGTCGGGGCGAGCCCCGGACCACCGCAAGAGTCGTTCCCACCCTGATACTGGCGTCGTCGTCGACCGCGCGGCTGCGGGTGCTGCGCGGCGCGGGCATCGAGCCAGTCGTCGTCGTCAGCGGCGTGGACGAGACCACGGACGAGCGCCTGCAAACGGCTGAACTCGTGGTCGCGCTCGCGGAACGGAAGGCGGCCGCGGTCGCCGCCGGGCGGCCTGATGAGCTAGTGCTCGGCTGCGACTCGATGCTCGACGTCGACGGCGAGGCACGGGGCAAGCCGGGGTCGCCCGCACAGGCAGCCGCTTTGTGGCGGCGGCTGTCCGGCCGCTCGGCGACGCTGTTCACCGGTCACTGCCTGATCCTCGGCACGCACCGGATCCGCGCCGTGGCTGGCACCGTGGTGCGTTTCGGCACGCCGAGCGACGCGGAGATCAGCGCGTACGTGGCGAGCGGAGAACCGATGAGCCTGGCCGGCGCCTTCAGCATCGACGGCCTCGGCGCGCCGTTCGTCGACGGCGTCGACGGCGACCCCGGCAACGTCGTCGGGCTGTCGCTGCCGCTGCTGCGCCGGATGCTGGCCGATCTCGGCGTGGCCATCACCGACCTGTGGCAGCCGCGAGGCACGACGTAGCCTGGTGGTCTGGTCCTGCCGAGGGAGGCTGCCGTGGAGTATGAGCACGTGCTGGTCGAACGGTCTGGCGACTACGCCACGATCACGATGAACCGGCCGGCCCGCCGCAACGCGCTGTCGCTTCAGCACATGCGCGAGCTGATCGCTGCGTTCACCGAGGTCGGCGCCGGCGACGCGCTCGGCATCGTGCTGGCGGGCAACGGGCCGGTTTTCAGTGCCGGGCACGACTTCGCCGACGTCGCGGAGGCTGACCTCGCCGCGGTCCGGTCGCTGCTAGCCACGTGCACCGAGCTGATGGCACTGATGCAGCAGGTGCCGCAGCCCGTTGTGGCCAGGGTGCACGGGCTCGCCACGGCGGCTGGCTGCCAGCTCGTCGCGACCGCTGACCTGGCTGTCGCCAGTGCGGACGCCGGCTTCGCCGCGCCTGGCGGCAAGGGGGGCTGGTTTTGCCACACCCCGATGGTGGCGATCGCGCGCAACGTCGGCCGCAAGCGGGCGGCGGAAATGGCGCTGTCCGGCGACGTGATCGACGCCCAGACCGCCCTGGAGTGGGGACTCGTCAACCGCGTGGTACCCGCGGCGCAGCTCGACTTCGCCACGATGGATCTGCTGGAGCGTGTCACTCGTGGCTCGGCGGAGAGCAAGGGCATCGGCAAGCAGGCGCTGTACGCGCAGATCGACCTCGACCAGCCGAAGGCTTACGCCTACGCGGTGGAGGTGATGGCGGCCACCAGCCAGCTGCCGGACGCGCGCGAGGGCATGCGGGCCTTCCTGGAGAAGCGCAAGCCGCAGTGGAGCCGCGGCCGGCCTTGACGCCGGGTGCGGCGGCCGGCTGAGCCCGCGCGCAGTCGTCACCGCAGCGGCCGTCAGGCCAGCCGCGCGAGCGCGTCCGCGGACGCTTCGCCGATGACGGCGCGCAGCTTCGCCCCGTCGGCGCGGTCGGTCCGCACCTCAACAATCCGCAGGCCGGCTCCCGGCAGAGCCTCATGCACATCGGCCACGCTGTCCGCGGCCCGGTAGGGCAGCCCGGCGGCAGCCGCCAGGGCCGCGAAGTCCGCGCCGTGCGGCGTGCCGAAGACGCGCTCGAACGACTCGGGGAACGCCGCCTGCTCGAGCGTCGAGAAGATGCCGCCGCCGTCGTTGTTGACCACGACGAGGCACAGGTCTGGCCGCGGCTCGGCAGGGCCCAGCACCAGGCCGGGGGCGTCGTGCAGCACCGCCAGGTCCCCGAGGAGCGCGACCGCGGGCCCGCCGCCCGCCCGCTGGTGCGCGAGCGCCGCGCCGATCGCGGACGACACCAGGCCGTCGATGCCGCTGGCCCCACGGCTGGCGAGCACCCGCACGTCGGACCTCGGCGGCATGTGCCGGTCAAGGTCGCGGGCAGGCATGCTGGACGCGGCCCAGAGCAGCCCG
>JASIGS010000751.1 GCA_030052355.1 Streptosporangiaceae bacterium
GCCGAGGACAGCACCCACTACCTGCGGTTTCACATGGCCAGGCTGCGCCGCAAGCTGGAAGACGACCCGCCCAGGCCTCGCCACCTGCTGACCGAGCCAGGGATGGGCTACCGCTACCAGCCATGAGACGCCCGCACCGATGCCGCGCGTTGCGCAAACGCCTAGCCTAGAGATCGGAAGCCGCTTTTTGAGTGGAACGAGTGAGTCAGGGCCAAACCCGGACGTGACGCTGGCAGGGGAGCAGATGAGCGAGGGCCTGGCCGATGTCAGGGCCGTCAGGCAGCCGGGTGCGCGCGGGCAACTGAGGATCTACCTCGGCTCGGCTGCGGGCGTCGGCAAGACGTTCGCCATGCTCAACGAGGGCCATCGGCGCCGCGAACGGGGCACCGACGTGGTCATAGCGTTCGTCGAGACCCACGACCGGCCCCACACGGCGGAGCAGATCGGCGACCTCGAGATCATCCCGCGCGCGCGCGTCCCCTACCGGGGCACCTACTTCGAGGAAATGGACATCGACGCGGTGCTGGCACGGCGCCCTGACGTGGCGCTGGTCGACGAGTTCGCGCACACGAACGTCCCGGGCTCGCGGAACGCCAAGCGCTGGCAGGACGTGGCCGAACTGCTGGACGCCGGGATCGACGTGATCTCCAACGTGAACATCCAGCACCTGGAGTCGCTGAACGACGTGGTGGAGAAGATTACCGGCGTGCCGCAGCGGGAGACCGTGCCAGATGCCGTTGTCAGGGCGGCCGACCAGGTCGAGCTCATCGATATGACGGCGGAGGCGCTGCGCCGGCGGATGGCGCACGGCAACATCTACAGGGCCGAGAAGATCGACGCCGCGCTCACCAACTACTTCCGGATCGGCAACCTGTCCGCGCTCCGTGAGCTCGCCCTGCTGTGGCTCGCCGACAAGGTGGACGAGGGGCTGCAGCGCTATCGCGTGGCCCATGACATCCACGGCACCTGGGAGGCCCGCGAGCGCGTCGTGGTGGCGCTGACCGGCGGTCCGGAAGGCGACACGCTGATCCGACGCGCGGCACGCATCGCCGCGAGGTCCGCCGGCGGCGACCTTCTCGCCGTGCACGTGACCAGGTCCGACGGCCTGACCGGCGCGGACCCGGCGGCGCTGGCCGCGCAGCGGCGGCTCGCGGAGGCGCTCGGCGGCACCTATCACCAGGTCGTCGGCGACAACGTGCATGAGGCGCTGCTTACGTTCGCCCGCGCGGAGAACGCCACCCAGCTCGTGCTCGGTGCCAGCCGACGCGGCTGGCTGTCCTCGCTGCTGACCGGGCCGGGTGTCAGCATGCGGACGGTGCGCGAGTCCGGCGACATCGACGTGCACATCGTGACCCACTCGGAGGTAGGCCGCGGCCGGGGCCTGCCGCGGGCCAGCGGAGGGCTGACCCGTCAGCGCAAGCTGGCCGGCTACGCGCTAGCCGTTGTGCTGGCACCGCTGCTCACCGTGGTGCTCGCCGTGTCGCGCAGCCACTTCAACCTCACCACCGACATGCTCGTGTTCCTCGCGGGCGTCATCGCGGTAGCCCTGGTCGGCGGCTTCATCCCGGCGGTACTCGAGGCCGTGGCCGGGTCACTGCTGCTCAACTACTACTTCACCCCGCCGGTGCACAGGTGGACGATCGCCCAGGCTAACAACGCGCTGGCGCTGTTCATCTTCGTGGCCGTCGGGCTCGCTGTCAGCTCGGTGGTCGACACCGCCGCACGGCGAACGAAGCAGGCTGCCAGGGCGAGCGCCGAATCTGAGCTGCTCGTCACGACGGCTGGCAGCGTGCTGCGCGGCCAGAACGCACTCACGGCGGTGCTCGACCGGGTACGCGAGGCGTTCGGCATGGACTCGGTCACCCTGCTGGAACTGCAGCCGGGCGCGGAACTGCGATCGGCCGCGCAGGCTTCAGCGCCGCTGCCGGCAGTGCCAGCCACGGCGGCTGCGCCAAGTGCGGGCGCTGCACAGCCCGAGTGCTGGATCGCCGCCGGCGTGTCCGGCGAACCGCCGGTCAGCCGCCCAGAGGACGCGGACGTCGAGGTCCCGATCAGCGACAAGCTGGTGCTGGCGCTGCGCGGCCGGGCGCTTCCGGCCACCGACCGGCGGGTGCTTGGCGCGTTCGCCGCGTACGCCGCGACCGCGCTTGAGCAGGGCAGGCTGGCGGCCGCTGCCGAGGCTGCGGTGCCGATCGCCGAGGCCGACAGGGTGCGGACCGCCCTGCTCGCGGCGGTGAGCCACGACCTGCGCACGCCGCTGGCCTCGGCGAAGGCCGCGATCACGAGCCTGCGCTCGGACGACGTCGAGTGGGCGGCCGAGGATCACGACGAACTGCTGGCCACAGCGGATGAGTCGCTCGACCGGCTGGCACGCCTCGTCGACAACCTGCTGGACATGAGCAGGCTGCAGGCGGGTGCGCTCGCGGTCTTCCCGCGGCCAGCCGACCTGGCCGAGATCGTGGCCCGCTCGCTCGACGACCTCGGCCCGCAGGCGCGAGCCGTCGCCGTCAATATCCCCGACGACCTGCCGGAGGTCAACGTCGACCCGGCCATCCTGGAGCGGGTGATCGCGAACCTGGTCGCGAACGCGCTACGCTACTCGCCCGCCGACACGCCGCCCGCGCTGACCGGGAGCGCGCTGCACGACCGCGTGGAGCTCAGGATCATCGACTGGGGTCCCGGGATTCCCGAGCAGAACAGGGGCCAGATGTTCGTGCCGTTCCAGCGTCTCGGTGACACCGACAACACCACGGGCGTCGGCCTGGGCCTCGCCCTGTCGCGCGGCCTGACCGAGGCCATGAACGGCACGCTCGACCCGGACGACACGCCGGGGGGCGGGCTGACCATGACCCTGTCACTGCCGGCCGTTCCCGGCCCGCTGCCCGCCGCGCACGGAACCGCCACTGACGAGCAACCGGCCGACCACAGCGCGGTGCTGGCCCCCGGAGCGCTGGCCCGGGGGGCAACCTCCGGAGCCCCCGAGTAACCCGTGACCACGGTCCTGGTCATCGACGACGAGCCTCAGATACTGCGGGCGCTGCGGATCAACCTGCGGGTCCGCCAGTACGAGGTGCACACCGCCGCAACCGCCAGCGAGGCGCTCGCTGCCGCCGCGCGCCATCCTCCTGACCTGGTCATCCTGGACCTAGGGCTGCCGGACCTGGACGGTGTCGAGGTCATCCACGGGCTGCGCGGCTGGACCGACGCCCCCATCATCGTGCTGTCCGGGCGGACCGACAGCACCGACAAGGTGGAAGCGCTGGACGCCGGCGCCGATGACTACGTGACCAAGCCGTTCGGCATGGACGAACTGCTGGCCAGGATGCGCGCGGTGAGCAGGCGGGTGCCTGGCAGCGAGGACACGCCCCAGGTCCGGCTCGGCGACCTGGTCGTTGACCTGGCCGCCAAGCGCGTGATGCGTGCCAACAGCACCAACGGGCAGCAAGCCGGGGGGAACGGTGACGTCCGCCTGACTCCCACCGAGTGGCACCTGCTCGAGGTGCTGCTCAGGAATCCTGGCAAGCTCCTCAGCCAGCAGCAGCTGCTCACCGAGGTGTGGGGTCCGGGCTACGCCGACGCGACCGGGAATCTCCGTCTCTACATGGCACAGCTGCGCCGCAAGCTCGAGCCAGACCCGGCCAGGCCACGCTGGCTGCTGACCGAGCCTGGCATGGGCTATCGCTATCAGCCGGACCCGGGCGGCCCAGAGCCGACCGTGGATAGCCGGTAGCGGAGCCTGCAGATCACCACGTTCACGTTGCTGTGCTGAATCGCCTGCTCGAGCACGAAGCCGCGCTGGTTGTGCAGCAGACGCAGCCACGGGCGAGCGGGCTGTACCTCGGGGATCAGCACGACGAGCTGGTCCCTGCTGGTCGTCTGCGCCAGCTCACGCAAGTACTTGACCAACGGCGGGCCGAGGGAGCGGCCCTGGCTGTGCAGCGTGAGCAGCGGTACGTCCGGGTGCCACTGGTCCCACTGCTCGCGGAGCTTGGTATCGGCCGCATGATCTTCGGAGTCCTCGAAGCAAACTGTCACCGCCACCACCTCGTCGCCGAGCGACAACGCCGCCGATATGCCTTCCCTGACCAGCCTGGACATGCCCGCGACCGGGACAACGACCACCGAGGTCCGGCGCACCGGCGGCTCGGGCGTCTGGCCGAGCTGGAGCTCAGCGCCGATCCGCCCGTATGCCGCGTGCACCCGCCAGAACATCAGCACGAGCAACGGCACGACGATGACCACCAGCCAGGCGCCCTCGGTGAACTTGCTGATCAGCTCGATGGCCAGCGCCGCGAGCGTGAACAGCGCGCCGACGCCGTTGATGACGGATCGGCGGCGCCAGCCGGCGCCGCCCTGCTCGCGCCAGTGCCGCACCATGCCGGCCTGCGACAGGGTGAAGCCCACGAAGACGCCGATGGCGAATAGCGGCACGAGCGCCTGGGTGTTCCCTGACGACGCCACGAGCAAGGCAGCGGCGAACACCGCGAGCACGATGACGCCGTAGCGGTGCACCTGGCGCTGCGCCCGCAGGAAGAACAGGTGCGGCAGGAAGTTGTCGGTGGCGAGCAGGGAGGCCAGCACGGGCAGGCCGCCGAACGAGGTGTTGGCCGCGAGGGCCAGCAGGATGGTGGTGATCAGCTGGATCGCGTAGAAGACGAAGTTGTGGCCTAGCGATCCCTGCGTGATCTGCGCCAGCGCCGTCACGGTGCCAGAAGGCCTCACGTGGAACTTCTGGATGACGACGGCGATGCCGATCAGCATGAGGCCGAGGATGACGCCGAGACCCATCTCGGTGTGCTGCGCCCGGCGGTATCTCGGCTGGCGGAACTCGGGTACCGCGTTCGCGATCGCCTCGACCCCGGTCAGCGCCGAGCAGCCGGAGGCGAAGGCCCGCAGCAGCAGCAGGATGCCCACCACCGTGACTGTCGACGTCGTGCCCTGAGGGAACGGCAGCGGGTGTGAGCGGATCAGCCCACCGAAGACGACCGCGAAGATCCCGGCGATGAACAGCACCGTGGGCACGATGAACAGCCGGGCCGACTCGGCCACTCCCCAGAGGTTCGCCGCGGTTATGAAGGCCAGCACGCCGAGGCA
>JASIGS010000752.1 GCA_030052355.1 Streptosporangiaceae bacterium
ACCCAGTCGCCGAGCGTGTCGTAGTAGGTGGCCGGGGTGTCGAGGAACTGGACGCCCTGTGCCCGCATACCCCTGACCGCGCCGACGATGTCGTCGGTGGCCAGCGCTATGTGCTGGACGCCCGGTCCGCCGTAGAACTCGAGATACTCGTCGATCTGTGACTTCTTCTTTCCGGCGGCAGGCTCGTTGATGGGGAACTTCACCTTCCGCCCGCCGTCCGCCACGACCTTGCTCATCAGCGCGGAGTACTCGGTCGCGATGTCGTCGCCGACGAACTCCTTCATGTTCGTGAAGCCCATCACCCGGTGGTAGAAGTCCACCCAGTAGTCCATGGCGCCCAGTTCGACGTTGCCCACGCAGTGATCGATCTCGGTGAAGAATGGCCCGGCGGGCTGGGCCACCAGAGGGTCTTCAGCCACGTATCCGGGCAGGTAGGGGCCCGCGTAGTCGGTCCGCTCGACCAGCGTGTGCCTGGTGTCGCCGTAGGTGGCGATGGCGGCGAGCACGACCTTGCCGCTGCCGTCCTCGAATATCTCCGGCTCGGCCACGCTGCGCGCCCCGTGCCTGAGCGCGTACGCGTACGCGTCGGTAGCGGACGGCACGCCGATCGCGAGGTCGATGACGCCATCGCCGTGCGCTGCCACGTGGGCGCCGAGCGCCGTGCCCGCTCGCACCGGGCCGCGGAAGACGAAGCGCGCGTTGCCCGACTCCAGGACGTAAGCCGCCTCGTCCCGGGAGCCGGTTTCCGGGCCCTTGTAGGCGACGCAGCGCATGCCAAACGCGGTGCTGTAGAAGTGCGCGGCCTGCCGGGCGTTGCCGACCGCGAACACGACGGCGTCCATGCCCGTGACCGGGAAATCGTCGGCTACCAGTTCGTGTGCATGCACTGCCTCGGTCGTCATGGTCACGCTCCTGCGGTCAGGGCCAAGTCTTAGACCGCAGCATGGGACTGTGAGTCAGGATGTGCAACAGCTAGAGATTGTGCTAGACAATCTGTATAGCTAGAAGGCGTAACAGTTGCAAGACATGCACAGTTTGCGGCGAGATGGTTCCACGTGATTGATGAACTGGACGCACGGCTCATCGAGTTGTTCACCGCGCAGCCGCGGGTCGGCGTGCTCGAGGCGTCACGCCGGCTTGGCGTGGCGCGCGGTACCGTGCAGGCCCGGCTCGACCGGATGCAGGCGCGCGGCGTGATCTCGGGGTACGGGCCCGATGTCGACCCCGCCGCGCTCGGCTACCGCGTGACCGCGTTCGTCACGCTGGAGATCAGGCAGGCGGGCGGCCACGACCCGGTCGCTGAGCGGCTGGCCGCCATCGCCGAGGTGCTCGAGGCGCACACGATCACCGGGCCTGGGGACCTGTTGTGCCGTGTGGTCGCGCGGAGCAACGCCGACCTGCAACGGGTCATCGACGCGATAGTCGAGACGGCCGGGGTCGTACGAACGTCGACCGTCATCGTCCTGGACAGCCCCCTGCCAAGGCGGGTCCTGCCGCTCGTCGGAGCGGCCGCGCTGGCCAGCGGCCCGACGGCAGCACGTGGCGGGTCGTCGGAGTGACAGTAGCTGAGACCGCTAACGCGCTGTTTTCTCCGGTGAGGCGTCGACGAGCTCGAGCGCGACGTCGAGCAGCGCGGCGCGCAACTCGCCGGGCGAAGACGCGCGGTGCTCGAAGTTCATGAAGCCGAGGCTGATGCTCACCAGGCACGACGCGGCGCGGACTTGGGAGCGCAAGTCGGCTTCCGGCTCTGCGAGCACGTCGATGAGCGCATCCATCCGCTCCCTGAACAGGGTGCCTCGTTCCTTGGCGGCCGCCAGGCCGCTGACTGCCGCCTGATTCTGATGCAGCATGCGGAAGACCTGGGTCCCGTTCACGACGATGTCGAGGTAACGGCTGACGACCTGTGCCCTGGCCGCCGCGTCCCGAGGCTGCGTCCGCGCCCACGCGACGAGCTCGTCGAGCTCGGTGTAGTAGTCCTCGACCAGGCTGCGGACGATGTCTTCCTTGGACTTGAAGTAGTAGTACAGCGCGGCCTTGGTGACGCCCAGCCGCTCGGCTATCTCGCGGAGCGACGTCTTCTCGTACCCCTGCTCGGCGAACAGCTGCAGGGCAACCTCGCGCAGGCGTGACCGGGTGTCGCGACCGTGGTCGTGCTCGGTCTCCTGGGCGTGGGCGTGCCCGTTGTCGCGACTCTGGTCGTGGCTCATCCCTGGACCGGGGTCGCGCTGGCTGCCGACGTTGTCTTCCATGACTCTGGCGTGTGTATCCCTTCGCCCTTGGGTAATCTACTTGACGGCCGGTTAGTAGCTAGCATAGCCTGTGGCTTGACTGGATGCTAGCCGGTCGGCAAGTAAGTTGGAAGCGCCAAGGGCGCTGGGGGTGCCCGCGTGTCATACGCGGGCCGGTTCGCGTAGGCGAGGAGCCCGTTTCATGACAGACAACCAGGCCGCCGCGGTCAGCGCGAGTCAGCCCTCGAACGGGCCGCGGCGCGAGATCCTGATCGTCCTGCCGGGCCTGCTGCTCGCGATCATCATCGCGATGCTCGACCAGCTTGTCGTGGCCACCGCGTTGCCGCGGATCGTCGGTGACCTGCACGGCCTGAGCCACCTGGCCTGGGTGGTGACCGCCTACATCCTGGCGTCAACGGTCACCACGCCGCTCTACGGCAAGCTCGGCGACCAGTACGGCCGCAAGCGCTGGCTGATGGTCGCGATCGTCGTGTTCCTGATCGGGTCTGCCCTGTCCGGGCTGTCCACGTCGATGGGCGAGCTGATCGCTTTCCGGGCGCTGCAGGGCCTCGGCGCTGGCGGCCTGATGGTCGGCGCGATCGCCACCATCGGTGACTTGGTCTCGCCGCGCGAGCGCGGCCGGTACATGGGCTACATGATGGCCGCGATGACGCTGGCCATGATCGCCGGGCCGCTGGTCGGCGGCGCGATCAC
>JASIGS010000753.1 GCA_030052355.1 Streptosporangiaceae bacterium
GCTCACTCCCGGCGAGCGTGATGCGCAGCTTGTCGGCAGGCACTGCTGGCTCCTTCGCATGGCGGACGGCGAGGCAGAGGCGCCCCGTGCCCCGATGCTATCGGCGCGGCCCCGCGGCGGTGTGATCCCGGTCCCGGTCGGCGGCCTGACCTCGTGGTCTAGTTAGCGACCGGGCTTCCGGCCGGGGTCTGCGAGCCGGGTGCGACGGTGACCAGAGTGCCGTAGTTCATGTACGGCCAGACCAGCTTGGCGTCGCTCCAGGGCAGCTCCACGCAGCCCAGGCTCTGCGGGAAGCCGTACGAGGCCCGCGGGAAGTAGTGCACGGCCTCGCCGTTCCGGAAGTAGGACACGTAGTAGACCGGGTCCGCGTACTTGCTGCCGTCCGGGTTGGTCCCCTTCATGATCTGGAAGTAGTAGCGCAGGTACACCGGCGCGGTGCCCAGAGTGGTCGGGGCTGCCTGGATACCGGTGTTCGCCAGGCTGTGCAAGATCACCTTGCCGTCGTGCCATACCGTCAGCGTCTCCGGATCGCCCTCGCTGGCCAGGGCGTAGCTGTAGCCGTGCGTGCTGACCTGATTGGCGGCGACCGCCTTGAGCAGCGCCGACCAGACGAGCTTGCCGGGGATCCCGTCCATGGTCAGGTCGTGGTCGTTCTCGAACAGCATCACGGCGCCCTGGATGATCAAGCCGGACGGCGAGCCGCCGTCCCAGAAGTCGTGCAGCTCGCTCGGGTACCCGCTGTCCCAGCTGAAGGCCCCGGCCGGCGGATCGTAGGCGGCAGCGAGCTGCGCGGCCGCGTCGCTCGCGGCCGGCACGGTCGCGCCCGCACCCGGGGCCCAGCTGAGCGGCAGGTAGCCGAGCTGCGCCAGCAGCTGGTCGAGCCGGACCGAAGAGTATCCGCGCGTCTCGTACTTCACGGTGACCGAGGTGGCCAGCTGGCGGCCGGCGGTCGACCTGACTCCGGCCGCGCCGCCAGGGATGCTGACGGTGACGTGAGTGAACTGCTTGAAGCCGACGGCTGGGACGAACTTGAGAGTGTCCGTGCCCGCGCCCTGCCAGCTCCCGGCCACCTGCGGCGTCACCGTGGGCAGCGGACTCGTCGCGGCCACGGGCGTGGTGAACTTGATCGTGATGGGAGCCGTCCCGTTCGCGCCGGTGGCCTGGCTGGCCGGGGTCACCGAGACGATCTTGAGCGGCCCTGCGGGCGCCGCCTTGTGCGCTGGATCGCGCGGCTTACCGCCCGCCGCCTGCTGGGCTGACGCGTGGTTCATCGCGATCCAGATGCCTGCGACCAGGACCAGCACGATCACGATGCCGACTGCAGTCACACGCCCGCGCAGCTGCGTCAGAAAGGACAACAGGGGGCTCCCTCGGGGTTGCCGTCATTGCCTGCCGGCAGCAACCGGCAGGCGAAGAGTACGGCTGCCCTGATGTACCCATCCCGGCCCTATGTACCCCAGGACATCCTGTCTGGACTCTAAACGGAATCTAGATGTGATCAGTCCCGTATGGCAGACAGAGTCGGTAAAGAAACGGATACGCCTTCCTGATAAGAAGCCGAGCCCCCGCTGGCCCTAGCCCTAGCCCTGGACCGTGACCAGACTCCCGTAGGTGAGGTACGGGTAGGCCGCCTTGGCGTCGTTCCATGGCAGTTCCACGCAGCCGAGGCTCTGCTGGAAGCCGTAACTGGCGCGCGGGAAGTAGTGCACGGCGTCGCCGCCGTTGAAGTACGAGACGAACCACACCGGGTCGGCGTAAGTGCTGCCGTCCGGGTTGGTGCCCTGCATGATCTGGAAGGGCAGCCTCAGGTAGACCGGGAACGTGCCGTCCACGGTGGGAGACACCGGAATGCCGGTATTGGTGAGGCTGGTCAGCACCACATGCCCGTTGTGCCAGATCGTCAGGGTCTCCGGGCTGCCCTTGTTGGCGACCGCGTAGGTGTAGCCGTTCGCGTTGCGGTTCTGGGCTTGCTCTGCCGCGAAGAGGGCATCCCACAGCTTGGGCGTCACGTCTCCGTTGACCGTCATCTTGTGCTCCGACTGGAACGCCATGACGGCGCCCCGTACGACCACGTTCGGCTGGCTGGGTGACCACTGAGCGGCCAGCGATGACGGGTACCCGGACTGCATCGTGTAGGTGCCGACCGGCGGGTTGTAGGCCATTGCCTGCTGGGAGCTGGCCTGCTCGACTCCCTGCTCCGGGACTTCTATCCTGCCGACACCGACGATCTGGGGCGACCAGGTGAGCGGCAGGTAGCCGAGCTGGCTGAGTATCTGCGCCAGGCGCGCCTGCGAATACCCCTCGGTCGTGAACTGCGTCGTTCTCGAGCTGGCTAGCAGGCCGCCTCCGTTCGAGCGCACCCCGTAGCGGCCGCCAGGAATCACGAGGGTCTCCCGCTGGTCCGGCGCGAGCGCCGACGTCGGGGTGAACACGAACGAGTCGCCCTGGACGGTCCAGCTCCCCGGCACGCTCGGCTGCAGCCTGGGGTCCGGCGAATTAGCGGCCACTGGCTCGGAGAACGTCACCATCAGCGGGTTAGCGCCGTCGACGCTGGTGGCGCCCGCGGCTGGGGTCATGGAGACCACGTGCTCCGGGCCCGTGGCGACGGCGGCGGGACTGGAGGATGACGGGCTGGTGCTGCCCGCCTGACTTACCGCGTATCCGATCCCCGCACCGGCCACGCACACCGCCGCGACGCCTATCGCGATGACCCGCCCGCGTGGCCCCCGGCCTCCGGCGCCGGTGCCATCGGCACGTGCTGAGCCGTCACCGCCCCCGGCCGCCAGCCTGCCGCGCCCGTTCCCCGTACCTTCCGGGTGGTGGTCGCCGTCGCGTGCGAAAGCGGCACCGCCACCTCGTCCGGTGCCGCGTGGAGCGCCGTCATTGTTCCCGTCGACGGCCTGCCTGCCGTCCTTCGTGCGATCCGAGTTGCTGCCGTCCGCCGCCCTGTCAGCAGGACGCTTGCCGGGCCGCCACAATCCGAACACGGTTGTCCCCCGTCCCGTGCCCAACGATTTCTCGTGCGCTGTACGTGCCAGCTTAGTTACTTAGCGTTACATCAGTACCCGAGACGATGATGGCGGAACCTACGGGTTGGCAAACGGTCGGTAATGGCGGCAGGCATTCCCGCCGTCCCGGCAGTCTCGGTGCTGATCCTGAAGGCTTTGTACCTCCGGGTGCCGTCCGGCTTGGTGCGAAAGGCTCTTCCTTATCAGCCTTCATCACGATCAGCCGTCAGACAGCGTGACTGGCCCGGCCACGAGCGGTGGCCGGGCCAGTGCTCACGTCGCTCAGATGAAGACGAGCTTGAAGGTGCCGCCCTTGAACTTGACATGGTTGCCGCTGCCTACCGCGGCGTAGCCGGTGGCGGTCTGCGTTAGCCCCTCGTCCGAGAACAGGTACAGGGGCTTGCCGTTGTAGGTGACCTGAAGGCCTTCGGGACCCTTGACCCTGCCCACCTTGTGCTCGGAAAGCCCGCGCGACACGCCGGGGGTCCCGCTGGTAAGCACCGGCGGGAAGTACCGGGCGCAGGCGGCCGTGCACGCACTCCGCTTCGAGTTGTCCTTGCTGTAGGTGTAGACGGGAAAGTTGATCCACCCGACCCCGGTCAGCATCGGCGTCGCAAGTACCGTCTTGCCGTCGATCTTGGTGGTGGTCAGCGTGCCGGCCCATGGCAGCGCCAGCCCCGACGGCTGTATGAGGAACCACACGCCGTGCCACGGCGGCAGGCTCGGCTCGTCCACGCCTTCACCGGTGACCTCGCCAGGACCGGAATCGAAGAGATACAACGGGTGCCCGGCGTAGGTTATCTGCACGCCGACCTTGGCGCGGGTGACGGTGCCGAGCAGTTTCTGCTTCACACCGCCGCGGGCGATGGGCTTACCCGTCGTCGTGATCGCCGGCCACTCCGCGTTCGTGTCATTGGACGGTCCGGTGCAAAGCAGCTTGCCGACAGGCGTGGTCACGGTCGTGGCCGTGCAGCCGAAGCTCGTTCCGTGGTCACTCGTGATGAAGTACAGGCTGTAACCAGCGTACGGACCGGAGCCGACGACAAGAGCCTTGCCGAATGGTGTCGTCGCAGTTGTGATGACGGTTCCCGTGGCCTTCGCGGCGGTTGCCGCGAACGCAGGTCCGGCCATGACGGGAAGAACCGAGATACCGGCGGCGATCGCCCCGGCAGCGATCATCGATCGCAACCTCGGCCGTGTAGCAGTGGATGGTCGCGGCTCATTGCGCGCATTCATGCGTGATTTCCCCTCCTTGATGCGCACCATCAATCACCCTTCGTGGGCGGCTGCGACCGCTGCTGAGCTCACCCCTTCGGCGCCGGACGTTGACGCTGGCCGACCCCCGGCCCGCCTATCCGCCCATCCGGACAAGGCTGCACCTGCTCGTGCCCGCGGCTCTATCGGTGATCTCCCCTATATTTAGGCGCCTGTCAGGACTGGATTTGCGGCCGCAGTCTCGTCGCGAGCCGCAGGGCACGACGCCCGCGGTGGCTGGCTGACGGCTTAGCCGTAGACGCCAGGGCCATTGCCTGCCGAGCGCGGCGCTGGTTCTCCCCCCGCACCTGCATTTCGCGCTGCTTGGCCATTGCCAGGTCGTAACTGAGGTTGGTGTACATGCCTGTCTCCCCGTCTGGGTGGAACCCGGCTGGGTCTGTTCCCTTACCGGGCCGGCCTCCTTGGCCGCGTACCCTCAGCCTGGCCATTCAGGACGCAGAGTTCAGTCGCCGTCGTTACACCTCTGCGGTCAGCTTGCCGACTCCGAGCAGTGATTGCCGCCTCTCCACCCGGCGGCGTCACGACGGTCCGGGCGACGTCATGGCGAACCACCTGGCGGCGAGAGCACGGGCACGATCTTGGACCCGCGCAATTCCGGCCGGGTTGTTGTAGGCGGCGTACGGCGGCCACAGGAATACAAAGATGGCCAGCTCCTCCAGGATCAGCGCGCGCTCGAGTTCACCGAAGTCACTACCGTGCCGGCTGGCATATTCCGTCAGAACGCTGCGCGGAACGGCAACGCCGGCGGGCGCAGCCCGCACCCCGGCGAAGGCAAGGTCGGAAGTTGCCCTGCCGACGCCGACGGACTGCCAGTCGCAGAAGACCAGTCCAGCCTCGGCATGGACGATGTTGCCGGTGTGGCAGTCACCGTGTATGAGGACAGGAGGCTGCGAGGCGAGTTCTTCGCTCAGCGCGTGACGGGAATCCAATAGCTCGGAGAGACGCGGCAGGACGCCATCCCAGAACTCCGTGATCTTGTGAGCGACCGGTCCGGTCATGGCGCCAAGCAGGGCATCCGGACGAGCCCAGTCCTCCCTGGCCACCTGCACGGCATGCAGGCCGGCCAGGTCCCGGCCCAGCATCGACCACGCTGTGCCGGTCCACGCGGTGACCTGCACCTGGCTGCCTGCGGCAGCTAGCAGCAAGGCCACGCCGAGGTCGGTCTCGAGCGCGTCAAGCAACGGCGGTGTCCGGACCGGCACTTCCGCCGCGAGTTGCCGGTAAAACCGCAGCTCCCGACGGGCTGCCTCGAGGGCTTCGGGACCGAGGACCGCGGGCGTGATCTTGAGATAGGCCGCCCGGTTGCCGCGGCTGCGCGCCCGGTGGACGCCCGCGCCGGAGCGGGCGTCCACCGGCCTGGTGGCGTGGTCGACCGTGATCCCGAACTGTCGCACGGCCAGCGAGAGCAGCCCGCCGGACACGGCGGTTTGTCCCGCGTCACCAGGCAATGACATACCCCCCGCCGAGGCCAGCCGCCGATGTCCTCGTGACGCCACCGGTAGCGGTACTGAAGATCGCCGCGTGACCCCGGACGTCCCCGAGCAGCAGATATCCGCCGCTCGGAGCCATCGCCATAGCGCATGAACCGGTGGCCCGCGGCCAGCTAGCCAGCACTGCTAGCTGCTTCCTGGTAGCCACGCCGTAGTCGGACAGCACATCCCGTCTGCCCTGAATTCCGCACGTGTACAGCATGGTCCCGTCGGGCGACAGCGCGGCCTGGGTAGATTCGTTCAGCACGACGGCACCGCTGTCGAGTGTGGCGAATTGGTCCGTAGCCCGCAGGATCGATGTCACCGGTCTGAGCCGAACGGCCCATGTGCCGGACACCGGGCCAGGGGCATAGCCCCTGAACTCCCAGCCGCTGACGCTGATCACCGCACCATCGGCGCTGAGCGAAACGTTCTGCGGGTCTTCGCCAGGTCGCCCGGTCCACGTGCTGCTAGAACCAGTTGCGAGATCTGTAACCACGAGGTTCCCACTGCCCTGGCAGTAACCGAAGTAGGCCAGCTTCGAGCCGTCAGGTGAAAGGGCCATGACCCTGTTCGGCAGGATCCCTTGCAGAGGCGGCTGCGCCATTGGTCGCAATCGTCCGGGCCGTCCAGCGTCGTCAAGACGAACCTGGTAGAGGTGCGCCGCGCATCCGCCGCCGGAGTCGGTCTCGACCGCCACGACGAACGTCCTGTTGTCCGGTTCGGCCGCCACACCACCGAAATGATCGTTCACACCCGGGGGCGGCACCTGTCCGGTCACCTGGCCAGTGGTGGTGCTCAGGAACTTTATGGACAGGCCGGTCCCTGACAGCGCAGCGAAGAACGTCGGCGCTGGCCCGGGCGGCGCGCCGTGCCGCAACCCTCGATCTGGTCCGTTTGCCGGTACCCGCCCACTCGCGCGCGGCAGCAAGTGGGGTATCAGTGCGGCCGCGGATGCGACCAGGAGGACAGCGACGGCCGCGAGCACCGGATAGGCCATCCGGTGCCTGCGGCGCTGCGAGCGTGGCCGGCTCGGCGGGCTCGACGGACGCGGTGCGGGCCGCAGGTCTTCCGGCGCCATGGCGCGCGCCGCGTGGTTGTAGGCGGCGCGCAGCAGACCCTCGATGTCCTTCACAGTGCTTCCCTGAGTTCGCTGGCCAGGGCGGCCAGTGCGCGCGACGCGGTAGCGGACACGTTTCCCCTGCTGATCGACAGGGCGGCGGCTATGTCCTGATCCGACATGTCCAGGTAGTAGCGCAGCGCGAGGACCTCGCGCGCCCGCCTGGGCAATCGGGACACTGCATCGAGCGTCAGGCGGACATCTTCTCGGGCCATCGCAGCCGACTCCGCGGACCAGACATCTGGCAGGTAGTGCGCCTGGAGGTTGACCGCTCGCCGGCGACCCCTGTGGACCGACCGGCACCCGTTGACAACTGACGCGCGTAAGTACGCGACGGCCTTGTCGGTGCTCCTGAGCTTGGGTATCGCGCGGTACAGGCCGATGAACGCGTCTTGCACGACATCCTCTGCAGTGGTCTTGTCACCGAGCAGCAGCAAGGCCACGCGCACCATTGCCAGGCCGTGAGACTGGTACAGGCTCGTTACGAGTTGCTCGACGCCCCTGTCGGAAGGCTGGCCGCGGAGCTGGTCATCAGGACCCCGATCGTCGGCCGTGGCATCAACCGGGCAGCGTGCATCTGAGCCTGTCGCTCGATGGCGGCCACCAACGGATTGCGCCACACGACCGTCCTCTCCTAGCCGAGCAACTCAGTCCATAACTAAGACGTTCGGAGGCCGGACCTGCTGTGCCAGCCGGGCGGGAAACTCTGCCAGCTGGTCAAGCCCTTGATCGCTCGGCCAGCTGGCAGGACAGCATCCATGATCACCCGGCTAAGCACTAGTGCGAGTCCCCGCTCAGCTGGGGAGATGTCGCCCTGATACTGCCGTGGATGGCCGTATGTACAGCAGCCTCAGACGTCGGCGTCAGGTGTTGCCGCCGGTGAAGACCCGTTGCTGGCCTGATGGGATCGAGCAGCCGGAGCCGCCGGCGTAGGTGAGTCCCGGCGGGTTCAGCGCCCAGGCGTTCTGCTCCGCGGTGCCGCCGAATACGGTCCCTATGGTGTTGTCGAAGAACCGGTTCCCATACGACGCACACTGCCGGGGCGTGCCCGGGTTGGCCTCCGCACAGGCAAGGTTGCAGAACTCATCGAGATAAGCGGCCGCGCCACCGATGGCGTCGAACCTGTTGTGCTCGACGACGTTGTAGTTGCTGCGGTCGCGCACTTTGACCGCCTCGGCGGTTATCGACTCGAACAGGTTCAGCGTGATCGTGTTGTAGTCGCTGAAGTGCGTCACGTACAGGCCGTGTAGCTGACCGATGGTCGACGCTGTGTTCTCGATCTGATCAAAAGTGTTGTTGGTGATGTCGTTGCCAGAGGAGTCGGTCAGCAAGATCGCGCCGAAGCCTGTCTGGCCGGTGGCGTACTTGTCACCTATGTCCTGGAAGGTCATACCGGAGACCATGTTGGTGTTCAGGCCAGCGCTGGGCTTGATGTACATGGGCGGCTTGGCGTCGTTCTGGTACACATGGCCGGACTGGCCGTCGAACGAGATGCCGTTTGTGAAGTACTCGATGCGCAGGTAGTAGAAGCGCAGCCCGGTGTTGCCGCCGTCGTGCAGCGGATTGGTCTTCGCAGCAGGCAACTGCGCCTGGAACCACCAGCCGGCGGTGTGTGAGCTGCCATCGGTGGTGTCGATAAAGGCGGGGTCGCCGTTCGCGGGCCGACCGTGACCGAGCACGTAGTTGACCGGCATGAACGAGATCGTGTGTCCGGGCACGTAGAACGTCCATGTGGTCTGGCCAGCGACGTAGTTGCCCTGGTCGATCCGCACCACGACGTCGCCCGTGGGCCCGCGTTGCTCCAGTACCTGCTGGACCCTGGCCAGCGTCAGGACGGGACTCGATGGGCTGAGCCCCGTGTGCGCGTTCGACCCGCCTTCGTTCGCGGGAGCCATGTAGACCGTGAGCGTTCCGGCAGCCGGTGCCGAAGGCCGAACAGCAGCCCAGGCAGCCGCTGATGCGCCGCTGGCCACAGTGGCCAGGGTGACCGTGGCGGCTGCTAACGCTCGCCGTCGGATCTTGCTCGATGCGCAGGCACCCCGGAACAACGCGCGAAGCACATTCATGGCGGCGGAAGTCCTCTCTGCTCTGGCTATCACGATGCCGGCGGTTCCAGCCGACAACCGTCTTAGACGCATCTAGCCGACTGTTTAGATGCATGGGGGCACAGTGAGTGTCCGGGCCTGGCGGATGTGCCGGCAGAGTGATCAAGAGGATCAGTTCGCAGCGGAACCAGAAGGCGGCCAGATTCCTGGCGGTGTTCGACTTTAGTCTCTGAACTGGTGGGCGATACTGGGATCGAACCAGTGACCTCCTCGGTGTGAACGAGGCGCTCTCCCGCTGAGCCAATCGCCCAAAACCCGCGGCTACCACGGCCGCAAGGCGCTCTCAGAGTAGCGCATGCCCGGCAGAGGCCGCGCTGTCCTCGGTGTCCGGCGTCCTCGCCATGACGCAGTGTTACCTAAGTCACGGATCGTAACCGGGATCGGGTGCGTCATAGGGGTGTCGGCTGAGCCCGCACGATGGGGCTGGGTTGCCGCGAGGCCACAGTTAGCTAACCGGGCTCGACCCCAGGCCTGCGCGGCGCAGCAAGGCCGACTACCCCCGTCATCGCCACGATGCCGTGGTAAATAACTCTATATATCAGTAGCAAATTAGCGCAAGGATGTCCCTTATTTCCGTAAAGCCCGAAAGCGCCATGTGCCTGATGACCTCTGATTTCGACTAAACGTCGATACGGTCAGTGAGACGAAGGTCACATTGCGTGCTTGTTACTCGGTGGGAACAAGGAGCGCCGAAAAGGGTGTTTCAATTCCTGAAGCGTTTGACCAGGTCACAACCGGTTTGTGGATCGGTGACCGAGGTTACGAACGTCTTCTTTCGCGGAATCAAACTTGCGCGATGACAATTCTGCGGTTCTGCACATCGCTACTTGATGAGCAGCCGCTGGCAATGGTGAAGCCCGGCATTCCGGGACACGACAAGGTAAAGGTTGACCCCGATGATGAACAGCAGCGCGACTGTGTCCGCAGAAGTGGGACTCTCCCTCGTCGTCCCCGAGCACGGCTGCGTGCCCCTGGTGGCCAGCCTGTATTACAGCGCAGAGGATCCGTACGCGATCCGCATGGCGTTCCACGTCGGCACCGATGAGCCGGTCGAGTGGATCTTCGCCCGCGACCTGCTCGCGGTGGGGCTCGAGGGCCCGGCCGGCGAGGGCGACGTGCAGGTCTGGCCCGCCGACGAGGACGGCCGCGAGGTGCTGAACATTGCCTTGTCGTCACCGTTCGGCGAGGCTCACTTCGAGACTGCCCGCTCTTCGACAGCCGCCTTCCTTGCCCGCACCTACGAAGTCATCGCACCCGGTCACGAGACCGACTACGTCGATGTAGACGCAGAGCTGGACGAACTGCTCTGGCGCGCCTGACAGGTGGCGCCCGCTGGGTACTCCCCCTCCGTGCCCGGCGGGCGCCATTTCACGGATCGGACGATTCGGCCGCCCGCATGGCAAATATGTCGGCGGCCTTTCTTGTGACCGGACCCGGTGCCGCAGCGAGTCTGGAACCATTTACCCGCTGAATTGGCTGCACGTCCCTGGTTGTACTGGTAAGGAAGGCTTCATTGGCTTCCGCCAGGGCGGCCACGGGCAAGTCCTCCTCGACCGCGCCGGCCCATTCGATCACCAGCGCCCGGGTAACCCCGGCGAGACAGCCGGCCGACAGCGGCGGAGTGATCAGCCGGCCGCCGAGCACAACGAACACATTCGACCCGGTGCCCTCGCACAAGTTATTCGCGGTATTAGCGAAGATAGCCTCATTACAGCCATGTTCAGCCGCATAAGCGAGGGCACGCACGTTTTCTGCGTATGACGTCGTCTTGATGCCTGCCATCGCCCCGTGCTCGTTCCGCGACCACGGCACGACAGCCACGTCCGCCGCGGCCGAGTGAGCGCGTTGCTCGGCCAGCGCCACGATCGTGGTCGGCGGAGAGCCGGCTCGCTCCGATCCAAGGGGGGCAATCCCACCGGTCACGGTTATCCGCAGCCTGGCCAGCGGGAAGCCAGGTGAGGCGTCGATGACCGCTGCGGCTGCCGCCCTCAACTGGTCGGGGTCGGGCTCAGCCAGGCCGAGCCCGAGCGCCGACGAGCGGAGCCTGGCCAGGTGCCGGCTGAGCGCGAACGGCCTGCCTCCCACCACCTTGACCGTCTCGAACACTCCATCTCCCACCACGAGCCCGTGGTCGAAGGCGGAGACCTTTGCCTCCTCGTCGGGGACGATGCTCCCGTTGATCCAGACAGACATGGCTACAGACGCTAGCGCAGGGTGGCCCCCGCGTGAGGCTCCCCGCCAGCAAGCCCCTCCGCTGGAGCCGCCGGAGCGGCCCGCGGACCGGTTATCCGGGTATGCGAGTTTGCCGCACGGACAGGATCGGCTACAGTTTCTGAACGCACCGGGTGCTGCCTGCTAGGCGGGCGGGAACCTGGTGATGCGCGGACGTGGCTCAGCTGGTAGAGCATCACCTTGCCAAGGTGAGGGTCGCGGGTTCGAATCCCGTCGTCCGCTCGAGGTGCCGGAAGCCGTGCCGCGTGCCGACGGTGCGCTCGGCTCTTCGGCCCCTGGCTCGGCTCCTGACAGGGTCGGCCTGTGGCGGAATGGCCGAGTGGCTTAGGCAAGGGCCTGCAAAGCCCTGTACGCGGGTTCGATTCCCGCTTCCGCCTCGCGGGCGGTTAGCTCAGCGGGAGAGCGCTTCCCTGACACGGAAGAGGTCACTGGTTCAATCCCAGTACCGCCCACCAAGTTAGTGCCCGCGCGACCAGGCTGCCGCGCCCGAGAGCACCCTGTCAGCGCATTCTGAACTCGTAGCCGTGTCATCCGCGCAGCACGATGCGTTACGACCGGTCGCGTAACAACCTCGACCGCGATCCCAATTACATCCTGGCCGCGTACATGGCCTCAGGCACTTAGGGCGCGGCTGACAGGCAGAGCGGCCCGCTTGGCTATAGCATCTGATACATATAGCATAGGATGCATGGCAGGGCTATACGCCGTCGAGGTCGAGCCCGAAGTACGGTCGTGGCTCGAGCGCCTCAGCGACCGGGACTTCGGCCGGGCCGACTTCCTCGTCGGGCTGCTCGCCGAGCAGGCCGACACACTTACCGAACCCTACACGCGCCACCTTGGCGGGAAGGTACGCGAACTCAGATTCCACCTGCTCGCCCAGCAGCCGCGCATCACCTACTGGCTGGCACCAGGCCGGCGGATCATCCTGCTGACCGTCTTCCGGAAGTCCCGCAGGGCCGAAGCAGCTGAGGTAGCCCGTGCCTTACAAGCACAGAAAACCTGCGAAACCGAGCACGAACCCGCGCACGACACCTTCGACCGGGAAGCATCCTGACATGACCAGCAGCCACACTTCCTACGAGGACCTCGCCAGCCAGCGCCGCGGCAGCGACGAGTACCGCCACGGCCGGGCCGAGGCCGAGCGCGCCTACCTGCTCGGCCGCGCCGTCCGCGAACGGCGACTCGCTCTTGGCCTGTCCCAGGTCGAACTCGCCACCCGAGCCGGCATGACCCAGCCTGCGCTCTCACGGCTCGAAGCCGGGGGCGTCATCCCCACCATCCCGCTGCTAGACCGGATCTCCGCAGCACTGGACGCCGACCTCATCGTCGAGATCGCGCCCCACGCCGCCTAGTTCAGCGCACCTGCCGAAGAGCGAGCGCACGAGTTTTGCGGAGTCGTCCGCCTTCGGCACCGACACGGCCAGTACCACCCACCACCCCCGAGCCGCCGCGAGGCTCGTGCTGGCCGGGTGCACAGCACCGTCCAGGCAAAGTTCCAGCCACAGCCAGCGGATCTACACGGCGTGCGTCGAGGTACGTACCGCTCCGGGGTCGCCGGTCGCGACGGTCGCCATGAACGGCGTGATGGCAGTCGGCTCCGAGAGTGGGGCAACGCCTCAGCATGAGAGCGTCGAACGCCACTCGGACGCGACTTTCATCCGGTCTGCGGTCTCCTGGCCAAGCGGCTAGCGTATTCGAACCCCCCAAGACGCATCGGAGCTGGCATGGATCGGATCGTTCGCACACCTGACGGCCGGGTACTCGCGGTTTGGGATGGCGGTGATCCCGAGGGCAGCCCGGTGCTCGTGCACAACGGCACTCCCATGTCGCGCCACCTGTATGGCCCCAACGTGGCGGATGCGGCCGAGCAAGGGCTGCGGCTGATCGGCTATGACCGGCCTGGGTATGGCGGCTCGACACCCCAGCCGGGACGGACTGTTGCAGATTGCGCGGCCGATGTCAGGGCCATCTGCTCAGCGCTTGAGATCGGCAAGCTGGCGATGTGGGGCCTCTCCGGTGGCGGCCCGCGTGTGCTGGCGTGCGCGGCCCTGCTCCCCGACCTGGTTACCGCTGCCGCTGCGCTCGCGTCGTTTGCGCCGTATGACGCCGAAGGGCTGGACTGGTACGACGGCCTTCAGGCCGCCGATGCCTACCGGACGGCTCTCACCGACCCGGACTCGGTACGTGCCAGTCTGGACGAAGGCAGGAAGGAGGTACTGGCTGCCACGGCCAGCAGTCTGGCCAGGGAATGGGCCCCTTTCCTGTCGGCGCCGGACGCCGCGGTCATGACGGGCGAACTGGCTGAGTACACGGCCCGCACCAACCAGGAGGCGCTCGCGCC
>JASIGS010000754.1 GCA_030052355.1 Streptosporangiaceae bacterium
AGCCCAGCAGCTGCTGCCGCTCCCGGCAGCCGGCTAGCCCCCGCCAGGCCCGCCCTCCGCGGGAACTGCAGGTCATGCGTGTGCGTTTAGTGGCGCTATCTGGCACCACTAAACGCACACCCATGGTTCGATCTTGATCGTCCAAGATTAACTAATCGTGCATTTCGGGCGCGCGGACGGCTGAGCGTCATCCGACCGGCGTCCGGTTGGTTCGATTTGTCGATCCTCAGTGAGAGTCACCCAAACCGCTGGCTCTGCAGCCTTGCTTTGCGGCCCTGCCCGGCCATCGGCCTCCGGCAATTCCTGCCTGCCGCAGGGGCCGCTAGAAGGCCTCGACGGCTCCGCGCGCGTCGGAGTCCAGGATGCCCCAGCTGATCAGCTCCTCGGTGAGGTCGGCCGGGCTCTTGTCGTAGATCACCGCGAGGGACCGCAAGTCCTCCTGGCGGATCGAGAGCACCCGGCCGTTGTAGTCGCCGCGCTGGCTCTGAATGGTGGCAACGTAGCGGGAAAGCGGCCCAGCCTTCTCCTTTGGCAGCTGCGCCATCTTCTCGAGGTCAATCACGAGCTTCGGAGCCGGCGTCAGCAAGGTCGGCATCACGTCGCCTGGCAGCAGCTCAGAAACCGGTACCCCGTAGAACTCAGCGAGTTCGGCAAGCTTCTGGACCGTGACCGAGCGGTCGCCCCGCTCGTAAGATCCGACGACAACCGCCTTCCAGCGGCCGCGTGACTTCTCCTCAACGCCGTGCAGCGAGAGCCCCTGCTGGGTACGAATGGCGCGCAGGCGCGCGCCAAGAGTCTTGGCGTAGTCCGATGGCATGGTTACGGCCCCCTGGCCAGTGGTAGCTGAAAGTGACGGTTACGGACAGTGACGGTAGGCCCCGCGCAGCGCACGGTCAAGCCGAATGCCAAAAAACGGTTGAAGTTACGCGCGTCACCTCAACCTGTGCCACGCCGGCGGCCGGGACGCTGCGGTCACGCACAACCGGCTGCTGATACCCTTGTGCAGGCAGACGTCCTTTAAGACCCGTCCGGAGAGGCGGGAAAGGGGGTCCTTCTGATGCATGTGCTGTATCCCGGCGGCGTTCCGGCCGCTGGAGCCGGGCGTGAACCAGCCGGGCGTTCCGCACCGGGGGGTGCTGGAACGGGGGGCGGTCAAGACGCCGGCCGTTCTCGTTCCCCGGCGCCGCAAGATGCCAAGGTCGTGCTCGGTCCCGAGGAGATCAGGCGTGCGCTGACGCGAATCGCGCACGAGATCATCGAGCGGACCGACGGCGCCCACGACGTGATCTTGCTCGGCATCCCGACCAGGGGGGTCCCGCTCGCGCGAAGGCTAGCCGCCAGGCTGTCCGAGGTCGAGGGAAGGCCGGCGCCCGCGGGCTCGCTCGACGTCACCATGTACCGGGACGACCTGCGCATGAGACCCGCCAGGACACTCGGGCACACCTCCGTGCCGCCGTCCGGCGTGGACGGCAAGGTGGTCGTGCTCGTGGATGACGTGCTCTACTCAGGCCGGACCGTGCGTGCCGCCCTCGACGCGCTCGGGGACCTCGGCCGGCCCCGCGCGGTCCAGCTTGCGGTGCTGGTCGATCGCGGCCACCGCGAGCTGCCGGTCAGGGCCGACTACGTCGGGAAGAACATCCCGACATCGCAGCGCGAAGTCGTGCGGGTGCTGCTCGAAGAGGTCGACGGCGAGGACGCCGTCGTGCTCGGCAAGGGAGCCACGGCGTCAGGGCGGGACCCGGCGCCCGCTTCTGCGGCCGACGGAGATGAGACGGAGGCGGTCAGTTGAAGCGCCACCTGATCTCGGCCGGTGACCTAAGCCGCGACGACGCCCTCTTGATCCTCGACACCGCGGAGGAACTGGCTCAGGTAGCCGAGCGGCCGATCCGCAAGCTGCCGACGCTGCGCGGCCGCACCGTGGTCAACCTGTTCTACGAGGACTCCACCCGCACCAGGATCTCGTTCGAGGCGGCGGCCAAGCGGCTGTCGGCCGACGTGATCAACTTCTCCGCGAAGGGCTCGAGCGTAGCGAAGGGCGAGAGCCTGAAGGACACCGCGCTGACCCTGGAGGCGATGGGCGCGGACGCGGTGGTGGTGCGTCACCCTGCTTCCGGTGCGCCGTACCGGCTGGCCGGCTGGGTCCACGGCAGCGTGATCAACGCTGGCGACGGCACGCACGAGCATCCGACCCAGGCACTGCTGGACGCGTTCACCATGCGGCGCAGGCTGGGGCGGCTCGACGGGCTGCAGGTGACGATCGTGGGCGACGTGCTGCACAGCCGCGTGGCCAGGTCCAACGTCTTGCTGCTGCGGACGCTCGGCGCCGACGTGACGCTCGTGGCCCCGCCGACGCTGCTGCCGTACGGCGTGTCGAGCTGGCCCTGCGACACCGGCTACGACCTGGATGCGGCGCTGCCGAAGACAGACGTGGTGATGATGCTCCGGGTCCAGGCCGAGCGCATGAACGCGGCGTACTTCCCGACGGTGCGGGAGTACAGCCGGCGATACGGACTGGACGCGGCCCGGATGGCGCTGCTGCCCGAGCACGCCATCGTCATGCACCCGGGCCCGATGAATCGCGGCGTGGAGATCGCCGCCGACGTGGCGGACTCGGTCCGCTCGACGATCGTCGAGCAGGTAAGCAACGGCGTCAGCGTGCGCATGGCCGTGCTGTACCTGCTGCTCGCCGGGGCGTCGGCGGGCGAGGCGGAGGAGGCGAGCCGGTGACGAACCAGGCGTGGCTTATCAGGGGAACGAGCCTGCTCGGCGGCCCGCCCGCCGACCTGCTGCTCAGTGACGGGCTGATCACCGAGGTCGGTACCGGCCTGTCCGCTGGGGGCGCGCAGATACTGGATGGTGCCGGGCTCGTCGCGCT
>JASIGS010000755.1 GCA_030052355.1 Streptosporangiaceae bacterium
CCCGCCGTGCCCGAGGACGGACTGTTGCAGTCGCGATCCAGATCCGCGGACACGACCGTCAGAGGTCCGCCGGTTACCGGCAGGACCGCAAGGTCAGCAACGGACGGGAACCGTGGCACGTCGGTGACTGTGCAGGCGATGAGCTCGCCGTCCGCGGAGACGCGCGGCTGCGCGCAGGCGTGCGTCGACTTCGTCAGGCGTACCGGAGCGCTGCCAGCATCGATGTCGTGCACGTAGACGTCATTGACGATCGTGTGATCGGCACCGGGCTGTCGTTGCGATACGAAGACGACCCTGCGCCCGTCGGGATGCCAGCCGAAGTCTGCGTCGTCGTAGCCGCCGACGCTGATCTTGCGTGGCTTGCCGCCGGGCCTGGCGTGCACCACGTAACCCTGCCGCGGCCGGTTGACGGTCCAGCCAACGCCGTCTTCGCGGTAGCGCAGCGTGGTGATCCGCAGCGGCGGGCGCCGGTCCTCGGGGAGCTCCCACCAGCCGCGGTCGGTCGGCTCGCGCGCAACGAACAGCAGCCTGTCGCCCGTCGGTGACCAGGACAGCTCTTCGATGGGATCAGGCCAGCCTGTCATGAGCGGCTCGCTCGCGGCGTCATCGAGCCTGTGTAGCCAGATGCTCCAGCCGTTCTCGTCTTTCCGGACTGTTGCCAGGTCGTGTCCGGCCGGCGCCCACGTCGGCAGCATCTCGACGGCTGCGGCCGGCTTCAGGCCGCCGGCTGTGGCCGGCTTCAGGCCGCCGGGCGCGGCGCTCCCGTCGGCGGGTCCGGTGATGACGACGCGTTCGTAGCGGTTCGCGTCAACGTCTGGTGTCGAGACAACGGCTGCGAAGAGTGCGCCGTCGGCGGACAGGCCGACGCTGCCGACGTCGTGAAACCGTCCAAGGTCGCTCGGCACGACCGGGGCGCGCTTCAGCTTCGCCATAGGTCCGTCCTAGCGGTCGACGCATCCAGGTCCGGTATGGCCAGTGCGTGGCCCCGACGAAGTCGCGATGATCTACCTGGACCCGGTAACTGCACTCAACCCTATGATGCCGTTCGGCGAACGGAACGACGGACGCCGTAGCGGCAGGGCCGAGGAGGGTGGCATGACAGGCCAGGGGGCGCAGCGCTTCCGCGAAGGCGGGTCGCTGGAGGACGAAGCGGGTTACTCGCGGGCGGTTCGCCTGGGTCACCTGATCGCGGTCAGCGGCACCACATGCCGGCCCGCGGTTATCGGGCTAGGAACGCGTGCCCAGGCCCTCGACTGCCTGCAGCGCGTCGTCGCGGCGGTCGAACAGCTCGGCGGGTCGAGAGAAGGCATCTGCCGCACTCGGTTGTTCCTGGCGCCGGGCGCTGACTGGCAGGAGGCGGGTGCCGCGCACCAGGAGGTGCTGGGCGATGTCGCGCCGGCCAACACCACGCTGTATGTGCACAGCCTGATCGGTGACGGACTCCTCGTCGAAGCCGAGGCCGACGCGTGGGTTGACGGAGGGAGGTAGCCACTATTAGCAGCGCGGCGGGCGCCAGCGTTTTCAGCGTGCGTCTTAACAACGACTTGTCGGTTCAGGAGTTCACCGAGCTCGCGGCGGCGGCAGATCAGGCCGGTTTCGATCAGGTCTGGGTGTCCCATGACCTGTTCTGGCGGTCGGCGCCGGTGCTGGTAGCGGCGGCGGCCGCCGCCACCCGGCGAGTGCGCCTCGGCATTGGAATCATGAATCCGTTCTCCTCGCATCCGGCCGAGCTGGCCATGCACGCGGCAACGCTGCAGGAACTCAGCGGCGGCCGGTTCATGCTGGGCGTCGGCGCCGGGGCGGAGGAGTTCCTGGCCTGGGCGGGACTGCCGCGCCCGCGCCCGCTGTCCGCAGCCCGCGAGACGGTACTGGCCTGCCGGGCCCTGCTGGGCCGCGGCAGCCCGGCGAGCAGCGGATGGCAGCCTGAGGCACACCTGCGCTGGGACGGCCCGCCGGTGCCTATCTACCTCGGCGCCATGGGTCCAAGGATGCTGGCGCTGGGCGGCGAAGTAGCCGACGGGGTCCTCGGACTGTCGTTCCCGCCAGAAAGAGCAACGGCGTCTGCGGCCATCGTGCGTCGTGCGGCGTCGGCCGCGGGCCGGGACCCGCAGTCGATCGACATACCCGCCTGCTTCTGGTGTTCGGTCGACGATGATCCCGAGCGGGCCGCAGCCTCCCTGGCCGAGAAACTGGCCTATTACGGCCCCTCCATCTCCGCCTCGCAGCTGGCAGACGTCGGGCTCAGCCCGGCGAGCTTCCTTCCCGCGGCGCGAGCACTGGAGCGCGGCGAGACGGCGAAGGCGAGGGGACTCATCACACCGCAGATGCTTCGCCTTGGCGTGTTCGGAAGCGCTGCCGACGTCGTGGAGCGGTGCCGTTCCCTGGCGGCCGCCGGTGCCACTCATCTGTCCTTCGGCCCGCCACTCGGTCCTGACCCGATCGCCGCGGTCGTCCGGCTCGGCCGCGACGTGCTTCCCGCTCTCAAGTCGTGAGAACTCGCCTCTTGTGGTCGCCACGGGAAGAGGAACCGCGGACCAAAGCTCAGAATGAGTGCCGCAGCGGAAACCGAAGTAGCCTCTCGATCGTCAGGGAAAATGGATGCGGCAACGGAGCGGGTTGGGAGGCCCCCGGATGACGGGACCATCGGCCGAAGAGCAGGACGGCCCGGCGGCGGCTGAGCAGGACACCATTCCGCCGTCGGACGACCACGAGACCAGTCCGGCGGCGGTTGAGCAGGAGGCCAGTCCGGCGGCGGATGACCACGGAACCGGTCCGTTGCTGGTTGAGCAGGACGCCAGCCCTGCGGCAGATGACCACGAGACAATTCCGGCCGCAGTTGAGCGGGGCGCGAGCCCGGCGGTGGATGACCACGGAACCGCTCCGGCGGCGCCTGACGACGGAGCCGCTCCGGCGGCCGTTGAGCCGGACGCCAGCCCGGCGGGTGACCGGGACAAGAACCGGACCAGGCGCGTCCGCGTCGCCATCGGTGCGGGCGCTGCCGTTGGCGTGGTGGGTATCGGCGTGTTGCTGCTGGCGCTCCTCGGCCGTCCTGGATTGTCGGTGTCCTCGGGTCAGGCGTTGGTCCAAGTCAGGCTGAGCGGGGTCGGAACCGAGGTCACCGGGGTTCAGGCGACCAGCGACGGACGGACGCTTGCGCTGGTGCGCGGGACGGCAGGCCTGGTGCCGGCCCATGGCATGCCTGCGGGCGGGGAAGTACGAGTCCACGTCAGCGCCGCCCCGCCCTCGTGGCTCCGCTGGCTCCTCGGCTCCGGGACGTCGACCTCCGCGACGTTGCGGGCGCCATCAGCTGCACCAGCCGAGCAGGTGGCGCTGACCGCGCAGCGAGGCGAGGTGACGCTGAGCTTCGACCACCCGGTGAGCGTCGTTGACTACCGCGTGGCCGGCGGGCCGCTACGGGTGATCCGGCTGTCTCAGCCCGCAGCAACGACCCAGGTGAGCGTGCCAAGGAACCAGCCGGGCGGCGCCCTGCAGGTAGCAGCTGCGGCATGGCCGTGGGTGCGCGTAGCAGCCAGCCCGTCGACGATCGACTGGGTTGTCGCGCCGCAGGGCGGCACGCCGGTCGCGGCCGCCGATCCTGCTCCCGGCAACACGCACGCCGCACTCGACGGCACGATCACGCTGAACTTCAACGAGCCGGTGGCGAAGGCCCTCGGCACGACCCGCCCGCGCGTCTCGCCGGCGATCGCGGGCACCTGGACGGAGCACGGCGCTGACACGCTCGTGTTCACGCCGGGCGGCTACGGTTTCGGCCCCGGCACCGCCGTCAGCGTCTCGTTCGACCGTCCGGTCACAGTCGTCGGCGGCTCGTCCGCTGCGGTGAAGCCCGCCCGGTCTTATCACTTCGCCGTCGCGCCGGCCTCGGTACTGCGCTTGCAGCAAATACTCGCCCAGCTGCACTATCTGCCGCTGAACTTCACGCCGTCGGCTGGCGTCAGTTCGCCGACTACCTTCGCCGGTCAGGTGGCGACCCTGGACAGCCCAATAAAGGGGGCCTTCTCCTGGCGCTGGGCGTCGGCGCCGGCATCACTGCGGGCGCAGTGGCAGCCCGGCTCGCCCACGGTGATGGTCAAGGGCGCGCTGATGGCGTTCCTGGCTGCGACGGACAGCTCGTACAACGGCTACACCGCCGATGACGAGACCGTGAACCAGCTCGCCGACAGCTCCTGGCAAGCGCTGTTGCACGCGGCCGCGGCCGACCGGCTGGACGCCGAGCCGTACTCCTACGTGTACGTCTCGGAGAACCTGCCGGAGACGCTCAGCTTGTGGGAGAACGGCAAGGTGGTGCTGACCACGCCGGCCAACACCGGCATCCCCGAGGAGCCGACCGCCCTCGGCACCTATCCGATCTATGTCCGCTACACGTTCAATTACATGACCGGGTTCAACCCCGACGGCAGCTACTACGACGACCCGGTGTACTGGATCAACTACTTCAACGGCGGCGACGCCGTGCACGGGTTCGTTCGAGCTTCATACGGGTTCCCGCAGAGCCTCGGTTGCGTCGAACTGCCCATCCCGACCGCCCACGTCGCGTTCAATCACCTCGCCATCGGCGACCTGGTGACCGTGGCCGCCTGACCGCGGCCCGGCGCGACCCTGGGTGCTGGCTCAGGACAAGGCCAGTTTGTGTTGTGAGCGGAACGGGCCTATGGATGCTCGACTGGTCCTGACGACGGGATCGGCGCTCGGTCACCGAAGTGATGCTCCACTTCCTGCCGTGTCGGTCACGAGGAATGTCAGTGCTGCCGAGTATTATCGAACATATAAGCGATACCGGTGCTGGCGGCGGGAAGGGAGGCGGCGATGACCGATCCCGGCTGGGATATCCCCGGAGTCCCGCGGCCCGGCTCAGACGCTGCCGGTCCCGCGTGGCCCGCTGGCGACTCTTCGGCCACCCGTGCCCCGCGCGGCAAGTCCCGCCGCGCGGCGCGCGCGCCTGCTCGCGCGTTCGGCCCCGTCCCTTGCCTGGCGACGGCGGGCACCGCCACGGCAGGGACTGACTCGCCGGGCACTGCCACGGCGGGCACCGCCACCGCGGGCACTGAC
>JASIGS010000756.1 GCA_030052355.1 Streptosporangiaceae bacterium
ACCGCCGGATCTACCCCGAGCGTCCGCCTGGACACCGCGTTGCCGCCCGCCCCGGCGGGCACCCTGAACACGCCGATCGACGAGCAGGTGTAGTCGTCGCGCGGAACGACGAGCACGGCGCCCGAGGCTACCCCGCCGATGAACGCCGTGTACGGCATCGCGAAGGCGGTCACCCGGACGAACTTCTTGGCCGGCTCGCCGATGACGTCCCTGATGGCGGCGTAGTGGAAACCGAAGGGCGTGTTCTCGACCTCAATCCGCGGCGCGTGGTCGTCGCTCGGCCAGACCGCGGCCGGGGCGCGGCCCAGGCCGGGCGTGGGCATGTCGAGGTCCCACGGCTCGCCGCGGAAGTCGAACGATCCGACGCTGCGGGGCCCGGCGCCCATGGTGGCAAGGGTGTCGAGGTGCAGGATCGCCACATGCGAGGAGTCAATGGACCCTTCCTGAACCTGCACCCAGTTGCAGTCCATGATCATCTCGCTGACCGCTAGCTCGCCGGGCGCCGCCTTAGTCCAGGAGAAGGCCGGGAAGGGCGGCTCAGTGCCGGGCGGGCCCAGGTAGACCCAGCCGAGTCCCCCGGCCTCGCGGACCGGGTACGCGCCGTGCCGGACGCGCTGACGGAAGGTCGACGTCGCGAGGTTTGGCGTCTCCAGGATGGTTCCGTCCGCTGCGTACTTCCAGCCGTGGTACAGGCAGCGAATCCCGCCCTGCTCGACCCGGCCGAGCACCAGCGAGGCACCGCGATGGCAGCACAGTTCGTTGAGGAAGCCGAGCCGTCCGGACGAGTCCCGGAAGGCGACGAAATTCTCGCCCAGGACAGTGACGCGGATCGGCGGACAGTCTGGCTCGGGCAGGTCAGCCGCCTGGAACGCGGGAGTCCAGTACCTGCGCAGCACCTTGCCCATCGGAGTGCCCGGCCCGACCCGGCACAGCGCCTCGTTCTCCTCGGTGGTCAGCATGCTTACCTCCTCCTCGGGCGGCGGCTCTCCGTTGCGGTGGCGGCTTCAGGTGACGACGGGTTCATAGGTGGCCACCTCCGGGTCCGCGATCAGCGGCAGGCCAAGCAGCATCAGCGGTGAGTCACGGGCGACCTCGGCAGGCCTGGCGGCAGCCACCGCAGCGTAGACCGCCGGATTCACGCGCATCGATGTCAGCTGGGCACCGGTTGCCCACGCCGCCCAGATCCGGGTACACGCGTTATCGATGACGACGGACAGCCAGAGCACGGACATCAAGCTCCGCCGGGCTGACGCGGTTGTCAAGGTGGTCGAATAGTCCGGTGATCACCAGCATGCACGCCGTCGTCTACGCAAGCGACGCGGGTGCGGCGAGGGCGTTCTTCCGTGACGTCCTGCGGCTGCCGCATGTCGACGCGCACGACGGCTGGCTGATATTCAAGCTGCCTCCCGCCGAACTGGCGGTGCACCCCGCAGAGAGTCCAGGCGGCGCCCACGAGTTGTACTTGATGTGCGATGACATCGAAGCCACGATGACAGAGCTCGCTGATAGAGGCGCGCAGTTCACCGGACAGGTCAGGCAGGCGGGGTTCGGACTGGTCACCGCCATCCACATTCCCGGCGGCGGCGAAATCGGGCTGTACCAGCCTCGGCACCCGACGGCGTATGACCTCTGAGGTTCGGGCGGAATATCACGCGAGCGGGTCTAGGCGGGCGCTCAGTGACTCCAGGACGCTGGCCACGCCGTCGTCAGCATTGGACGGGCACACGTGGCTTGCGGCGGCGAGCACCTCGGGATGGGCATTTGCCACGGCGAAGGAGACGCCTGCCCACGCGAGCATCGGCAGATCGTTCGGCATGTCCCCGAACGCCCAGACCTCGCTGCCGGAGATACCCCTCGCGCTGCACCAGTCGACCAGCGCTGACCCCTTCGTCACCCCGAGCGGACCGATCTCGGCCAGGCCGCCGCCGCCCGAGTAGGTAACCAACGCGCGCGCGCCAACGATCTCCCCAACGCGGCGGAGGAACTCCGCATCCGCTACTTGGCGGGAGCGCGCGAGCAGCTTGCCGACCGGCTCGTCGATGGACTCGATGGCCCGGTAGGCGTCGTCCGGTGGCACGTCTTCGGGATGCAAAGCTGGATACTCGCGCTCTGGGCAGATCCCGGCGGGAAGTTCCGCGGCGAATCCGACGCCCGGCAGCGCTCGTCGCAGTTCTGCTGCGATCGCCCTGACCGTAGCGGGTGGCATGCCGCGCGCCTCGCTGACCGTCCGGCTCGGCACGTCATAGACGAATGCCCCGTTGACGCAGAGAACCGTTCCGTGCGCGCCCACGACATCAGCGAGGTGATCCACCCAGCGCGGTGGCCGGGCGGTGGCGAAGACCAGTTCGATTCCCGCCTCAGCGAGGCCGGACAGCGCGCGTCGGGTGCGCTCCGAGACCGACCCGTCCGGGCGAAGTAGCGTCCCGTCAAGGTCGGAGGCGATGAGCTTGGGCGGGCGGGCGGGGACAAGCACGGGAACGGGGATATCACATTTCGCGGCCGGAATGCGCGTCGCTGCAGCTGGCAGGGGCCATCCGAACGCCCTCACGCACGCGGCGCTGCCTGCCAGATGGTAGGTTCTCGCCGTGTCCGCCCCTCAGGTCCGAGCGACCGGCCAGGCCGAGCCCGGAGCTCCGCCTGCGCAGTCCGCAGACCGGGGCTTCCG
>JASIGS010000757.1 GCA_030052355.1 Streptosporangiaceae bacterium
GCGCTCCTGCTGGTGGTGGCCGCGCTAGGCGGCCGCCAGTCGTTTGCCCTCTTCCGACGGCGCGCCCGCTGGGCGGCGCCGTCTCGCATCCGCGGGCGGGTGCCTTCCCGGCGGACCCCTATCCCTCATGGAGGTCCTGTCATGCCCACCCTCACCGACATGCCATCGCTGCTGTCGAGCCAGCAGCGCAGCGCCGAACTCGAGCAGGCCATCGAGCGCGACCCCGGCGCGTTCCGCGTTCTCACCGGCGACCGGCCCACCGGGGCGCTGCACATCGGCCACTACTTCGGCAGCCTGCAGAACAGGGTGCGGCTGCAGCAGGCCGGCGTCGAGATGCTCGTCCTGATCGCCGACTACCAGGCCGTCACCGACCGCAACGCCGCTGCCGACCTGCCGCCCACAGTGCTCGGGCTGGTGGCCGACTACCTTGCGGTCGGCATAGACCCCAGCCGGGCCGTCATCTTCGCGCACAGCGCTGTGCCCGCGCTGAACCAGCTGATGCTGCCGTTCCTGAGCCTGGTGAGTATTTCCGAGCTACAGCGGAACCCGACCGTGAAGGATGAGATGGCGGCCGGCGGTCCGGCGGCCATGACCGGGCTGATGTTCACCTACCCGGTACACCAGGCCGCCGACATCCTGTTCTGCCACGCCAACCTCGTGCCGGTGGGCAAGGACCAGCTGCCGCACCTGGAGCTGGCCAGGGTCATCGCCCGCCGGTTCAACGAGCGGTACAGCCCGTCTGAGCCTTACTTCGCCGAGCCGCAGGCCTTGCTCAGCGCCGCGCCGCTGCTGCTCGGGCTGAACGGCAAGAAGATGGGCAAGAGCGCCAGCAACTCGGTACCGATCCGGGCCACGGCGGACGAGACCGCGAGGCTGCTGAGCGGCGCCAAGACCGACTCGGAGCGTGTGATCAGCTACGAGCCAGCCAGGCGGCCGGAGGTTGCCAACCTGCTGCTGATCGCCGCGCTGTGCCGCGGCCAGTCACCCGAGGCGGTTGCCGAACAAGTCGGCGCGGGCGGTGCTCAGGCGCTCAAGGCCGTCGTCATCGACGCGGTCAACGACCAGCTCGCGCCGGTAAGGGCGCGCCGCGCGGAACTGGCCGCCGACCCGTCGTACTTGTCCGCCGTGCTTGCTACCGGGAACGGCAAGGCCACAGCGATTGCCGAGAAGACACTGGCAGCGGTCACCCGGCTCATGCACACCAGTTACTAGGACAGTGCTCGCCGCAACGCCGCTGGCGGGCCGCGATCGCGGCCCGCCAGCGGTCAGAGCGTCAGAGCTGGGTCTCAGGCAGTGGTCTCCATGCCCAGCTTGGCCATCTCCTCCTTCACCATGGCCTCATGCGCCTCCTCGTCGCGCTTCGCGTCGCGGGTCCGCCACCGGCCGCGCAGCAGCGGGATGCTGAGCAGGAAGAAGATGAGACCGCCGAAGCAGACCCAGAACCAGGTCTTCCACTGGCCAGGTTCCTTTGCGGCGTCCGCAGCCACCGATGCACCGTGCGCGGTCACGTAGGCCGACACGCTGGGCGGCACCTTCGACAGCGCCGTCAGCTCCGGCGAAGCCGCCGAGACCGCCTTGGTGACCGACGTCGGCACCTTCGACAGCGCCGCGAGCTGCGTCGAGTACGGCGCAACCGTCGTGAACACCGACGGCGGCACGGCCAGGATCGCCGTGATCGCCGACGAGTTCGCGTCGATCTTGGCCAGGATCGCGGCGCCCTTGGTGCCGCCACCAGCAGCCGCGAGCAGCTTGGCCGCGAGGGAGGCCGGGATCGTCGTCGGGGTGTACTTCGCCGCATCCGCGAACAGCGTGGGGTTGGCCTTGATGACGGCGAGCTCGGGCGCGAGCGTCGCCGCGTCGGTGAGCTGCGTCGAGTACTTGGTGGCGTCAGCCACCACCGTCGGATGGGCACTGGCGAAGGTGAAGTCGGTCGCGTACTTGGTGTAGTCCGCGATGACCGCGCCGTGCGTGCCTGCCCAGGTCAGCGACGGGTAGGCGGTCGTGTCCGCAATTACCGTCGGAGCGTAGTCAATGAGCGGGGTCACTGTGTTGATCACGAAGGGGATGATCGCCGCGGAAGCGAAGACCACCACGCGGATGATCCAGCCCCAGATCGCGAGGCCGGTGGCGGTGGCCGCCGGGTTGCGGTGCTCCACGGTCTCGGTGAAGCTCGCCATCCAGGGCGTGTAGGCGACGCCGAGGAAGAAGAGCATGATCGCCAGCATGATGGCCAGCGTGTAGTAGCTCGGGTGATGGCCGGCCTGCTCCAGGAAGAGCACCAGCATGACCGCCGCGCCGACGGCGCCGACCACCATGAACGGCTTGCGGACCCGGACCCAGTCGGAGCAGAGCCCGACCAGGATCACGGCGCCGGCGTTGAACGCCCACGCCCAGTTGCCCAGGCCGTTGGCTTGCTTCGCCGTCATCCCGAACACGGTGTCCACGTAGATCAGCAGGAATCCGACGAGCGCGTAGTAGATCAGCAGCATGACGGACACTGCGAAAGCCGAGACGATGATGTCGGCCCTGATGAGCTGCCGCCAGTGGTGCCTGAGAGCCGCCTCGACGTCCAGGCCCTTCGCGCGCATCTCGATAAGAGCCCGGTCCCGCATCGACACCATCAGCTGGTCGCGCAGCTGCGGGGACAGCTCGCGCAAGCCGAACAACATGATCAGGAAGACTACGAGCCCGACGATGCCGCTGATCAGGTACTCGTGTGTCCACCAGTGCCGGTAGGCCGCGGTGCCCACCAGGGCGGGCAGCGTGGCACTGCCCACGATGGCGACGATCAGGCTGCCCAGCACCGGTCCGCTGGTCCAGAAACCCATCGCTGTGCCCCTGCCGACCTGCGGCGAGAAGTCACGGATCAGGGCCGGAGTAGCGACGAGACACATGCCCTCGACCAAGCCGACCACGAAGATATAGATGACGTACTGCCATTTGCTTGTCGCGGTCGGGATCACGAAGGCGACGAACACCCCGCTGAACAACAGCCCGAAGACGACAATGTTCGCCCGGCCGTACCGGTCACCGAGACCGGCGGCCAGTGAGCCGAACGCCCCGACCAGGTTGCCGAAGGCCGTGGCCAGCACGAAGAACTTGAACGACATGCTCAGGTTGGCGAGGATGTACGTGGACACCGAGCCGCCGACGTAGAGCTCGTAGTAGAGCGTGATCGTGGCGAGCACCGTGATCGCGAGGTAAAAGACTCTGATACCGGTATTCGGGTAGGAGTCAAGCTGGCGACGAATCAGCGAGAATCCCCGTTGACCGGAGACTGGACCCGCTGTTGTAGCTGTCATACCGTCCTCCTGGCTAGGCTGAACGGACGTTTGTGTAGCGCGCCGCTACTGCGCAGGACGGTAGACCCGTAACACGCACGAAATCAATGGTCAGTTTTTAGCGGTTTGGTTACGAACTGACACTGTCGTCAGTTCGGTAAGCGGTCTCCACAGATATGCGAATGCCTCGTCCACTGGCATGGCTGACAGGCGATCCGCCTCACCGCTCGTTTCCAGGCTGTTCGCGAGATCGACGACCGGCCCCTCGCCCAGCGCCCGCAGGATTTCCTCGAACTTTGGCCCGCGGCCAGGGCCGAACCGGGCTATCAGCGTCGCGAAGGTGCCGAGTTCGTCGCGCCGCGGTCCGATCCTGGAAGGGTGGACCCGCTGCGCTTCGCGGGACGAGAGCTTGCCGAAGTCGTGGCAGCCGTCCCAGTAGCGGTCGGCACCAGCGAACCGGACCGTTCCGATCTGGCTGAGGCGGATCGCGGCAGCGCACTGCAGGCACGGTTCGAGCGTCGTGGTGAGGACCAGGTCCTGGTTGCCGCGGTAGGAGAGCCCCGCCAGCACGTTCATCTCGGCATGTGCGAGCGTCGACCCGAAGATCACCCCGTGCGGGCCGTCGCGGTCGTTGACGCGGTTTCGTGCCGAGCGGACGATCTCACCGGCCGTGGTGGCGGCGCAGGCGCCGACGGCCACGTTCCCCGTCCTGAAGGCTTCCCACGCGAGCCGGAACGCCTCCCGCCACGGCTCGTCGAGGCTAGCCCACATCGCGGCGGCGGGTACCGGACGATCGTCTGAGAGCGGGCTGGGTTGCTCGTGCTGAGGCGCTGTCATGCCTCCGATCCTCGGTAAGCCCGGCTTCCGGGCGCAACTGTTATCGCGCTGGCGATAACAGGGAGTCACCCGCGTCAACCGGCGCGCCGTCTGGCACGTCAACCACACACACCCCCGAAGTAGGTCCCCCCGGCAGTAAGGAACCGCCAGCCATATGACCGAGAACCGGAGGCTCGCTGCAGTGCCAGACGTCCGCGAGCCGGCGGTCCCCGCCTGGCTGATCCACCAGCGCTTGTCCGTCTGGTGGCGGCGCCGCGTGCGCCCCGGGGCCAGGTACCGCCGCGACCTCGACGTGCTGACCGACCGGGTCACCGCACTCGAGGAGATCCAGGACAGGCTCGCCGACATTTCGGCCGACCTCCTCGACATTCTCGTCCAGGCCGGGGGCGGTGAACTGGTACCGCCTTCCCGCGAGGGCTGACGACCCGGCAGGCTCTGACCGCGCGCGGCCGATGAGTGTCTGCTGGTGGGATCGCCATCAAGTGCTTCCAACCTCCTGCGGGGCAGGAACGTCCTTGGGGTTGCAGCTCCTGAAACGGGACTGACCTAAGGAGGCATTCATGGAAGGCATGTTGTTGAGGAAGCTTGCTGGTGTTACCGCTTTGCTTGGCGCTGGCGTGGTGTCGGTCGCGAGCCTTGGGGTCACCTCGGCGGCGAGTGCGGCGACTCGGCCGGCTGAGTCGACGGGCTGGCACGTGGTTGACACGATCAGCACCAGCCCCAGCCAACCGTCGTACCTTAGCGCGATCGTCGCGACCGGCAAGACCAGCGGATATGTCTTCAAGTGGGAGGGTTCGTCCTCGTACCCGGCCGCTTACGAACGCACCGGCACCACCACGTGGAAGAAGGTATCGTTCCCCGGCGAGCGCGGGGAACGCGTTGTCACCGCCCACGCGACCTCGCCGGCGGACGTGTGGGCGTTCTCGGCCCTGGCCAACCAGGGTTCGCGAGTGTTCCATCTGGTGAACGGCAAGTGGACGGTCGTCAAGACGTTCGGCCTCCCGATCGCCTCGGCCACCGTCCTGAGCAGCACGGACGTGTGGGTGTTCGGCACGGCCGATGACTCCGGCGCGGCCAGGCTGGGTGTGTACCACTACAACGGCCGCACCTGGACGCGGGTCTCCAGAGCACTGGGTGACGGGTATGCGGTCTCAGACCGGGACGTGTGGGCATCCACCGGCGGCAGCATCGAGAACTACAACGGGCACAAGTGGACGGCCACCAACCTCTCGGGACTGCTGCCGAAAGACAAGAACGTCAAGCTGGTGGACGGGGTCATCGCCCTGAGCGCGAAGAACGTCTACGTGCTGGAGTCCGACTTCATCAGCGTCGAAACCGCCGCTCTCTACGTCCTGCACTACGACGGCCATGACTGGTCCAAGGTTGCCGAGAACTACGGCTTCAGCACCGCGAGCCTCAGCCCCGACGGCAGGGGCGGGTTCTACTTCACGGCCGTCCCGCACAGCGGCGGTTCCTCGGCTCTGATGCACTACTACCGCGGCAAGCTCGCGGTCGTGGCTCCGTTCACAGCCGTCTCCTCCACCCAGGTTTCGCAGGTCACCCACATCCCTGGCACCAGCCAGCAGTTGGTGACTGCGCTTACCTCCTCGGCGACGACGGCCTACGACCAGGTCTTCCAGGGCAGCTAATCGCGCAGAGCCGACGCGGATACCACGGGACGGTGACCGGCATCCGGCCGCAAGGCCAGGCCGGGTCGCCGTCCCAGCTGACCCACTGCACCTCGCTGCGGTGTTCGGCATGAGCGCAACGGCAGCCGAACGCTAGATCCAGGCATACCGGGCCGCCGTCGAGGAGGCTTACCCCGTGGGCTCACTGCTACTATCTAGGATGCTAGCTTCCTAGGAGTAGGCCAGAGGTGCGACTGTGGATGTGACCATATCTGCCGATCGGGTGCTCCGGGCGTCCGCTGCATGGATCTCCGTCTGGTTCCCGGACCACTCTGTCCATACCGACTTGGGCTGGCTGGAGTATTACCTGCTGGAGGGCACCGCGACGGTCATGCGCGTCTGGCCAGG
>JASIGS010000758.1 GCA_030052355.1 Streptosporangiaceae bacterium
TCTTCACCCTCGCCGCCGGCGGCGTGGAGCTGACCGCCGAGTGGCTGTCCCCGATCGAGCCCGGCGATCTCAAGCGCCAGTCCGCGCCGTTCAGCCTGCTAACCGTTTCCGTCCAGGCCACCGACGGGGCGAGCCACGACGTGCAGTTGTACGCCGACATCACCGGCGAGTGGGCGTCCTCGCGGGAGAGGGACAAAATCACCTGGAAGGCGAGCACAACCAAGGACAACCGCTACTGGTCGGTCCGGCTCAAGACGCAGACGCAGCTTAAAGAGGACGCCCAGATGGCGCAGTGGGGCAGCGTGGTCTGGGGATCGCCGCGGAGCGGCGAGCTCAGCTATCAGTCGGGCTACGACGTTGACGTTCGTGACCTCTTCGCGACGGCGGGCAAGCTCGCTGACACTTCGGACAAGGACTACCGTGCGATCGACGACAGGCGGCCGGTGTTCGCCTTCGCCCGGGACTTCGGTGCCGTCGGGGCAACCCAGCAGTCGGCCCAGTTCGCGATCGGGCACGTCCGCACGCCGCTGGTCAGCTACGGCCACCCGGACGCTAAGCTCCTGACTCCGCTGTGGACCAAGTACTGGCCGGACGCCGAAGCGATGGCCGACTTTGTCCTCGCCGACGCTGCCGCTGGCCGCAGCCGCGCGATCGCGCTCGACTCGACGATCCAGGGCGCGGCGACCAGCGCCGCCGGCTCCGGCTACTCGGCGATGTGCGCACTCGCGGCGCGGCAGTGCTACGGCGGCACAGAACTGGCCATTGGCCCGGACGGCAGCACGTGGCTGCTGGGCAAGGAGATCTCCAGCGACGGCGACACCAACACCGTGGACATCTTCGACCAGGCGTACCTCATGTGGCTGTATATGGACCCGGACCGCGTCCCGCTCGTGATGGCGCCGATCCTCACCTGGTGCGACTCGGCTGGCTGGCAGACGTCTTCGTTCTGGAAGGGCAAGAAGACCAAGTACTGCGTGCACGACCTGGGCGTTTACCCGGTGGCCAGCGGCCGCGCGCCCGGCGACGGCGAGCAGATGCCGGTGGAGGAGTCCGCGGGCATGCTCATCATGGCCGCCTCGTACGCGCGGAAGGTCGGCGCGTCCACCGCGCGGGCGTTCCTCGCCAGATGGACGAAGCTGTGGACCCAGTGGGCGGATTACCTGCTGACCCAGGTGCCGTCACCGGCCACCCAGCTCACGACCGATGACTGGGTGCCCATCCCCTATGTGACGCCTGCGCACGGAGTCAACCTCGGAATCAAGGCGATCGTCGGCCTCGCGGCCGCGAGCCAGATCGCCACGATCCTGGGCGACACGGCGAACGCGACCAAGTGGTCCAAGGCAGCCAGGGACAACGTGAGGCCGTGGGTCACGCGTTCCACGAACTCGAAGAGCGACCCGTACCTCAACCTGGAGCAGGGGGCCAAGGGCACCTGGACCTGCGTCTACAACGCCTACTACCAGCAGGTGATCGGCGAGGACCTCGTGCCCGAGTCGGTCGCGGCCGAGCAGGCCAGCTTCTACCTGGGCAAGCTCACCACGTACGGCATGCCGCTGCAGACCGGTGTCCGGGACGACACCAACAAGGTCGAGTGGCTGGTCTACCTCGCGGCCTGGCTGCGCAGCTATCCGGTCGCCGGCGATCTGCTCAGCCGGAGCGTTGCCTTCATCAACGACACGCCGTCCCTGGTGCCCTATCCCGACCGGTACGACACGGCCAACGCCGTCGGCGCGCCCGGCATCAAGGCTCACCCGACGCTGGGAGCCGTGTTCGCGCTGCTCGCCCCGTAGCGATCGGGCATCCCGGCTGGCGCGTGCGGCCCGCTTCTCTTCGCACCGCTCAAGCTGCTCCTGCAGCCGTGCGAAGCTACTGCCGATGGTCCCTAGCTGACCACGAGCACGGTCGGGCCGGTGCCGGCCTCTATCGCCGTGCAGTGGCCCGGGCTCGGGCACGCGAGGCCGACGACGGACGTGTCGTCTGAGGCGGGGAACGTGGAGATCGTGGTCTTGTTCCAGTCGTGCCCGCCGTCAGTGGTGTAGACGACGAACTGCGCCGGTCCGGAACCGGAGCCACCTACGCAAACTGTGCTGGATGCGCAGCTGACGGCCTCAGCCTGCGGCAGTCCCACCGAGGCGGCGCGCCAGGTCTTGCCGAAGTTGGTCGTCTCGACGAGGCCGAATCCGGCCGCGTAGCACAGCGACGCGCTCATGCAGGAGACACTGTTCGGCTCGAGCGCGTTCGCCGGGAACTTGCCGGTGTACGAAGACGCCCACCCGTCGACGGTGGCATCGCTGGCCGCCGGAAACACAATCCCCTCAGTTACCGGAGTCGAGCCCACGGCAACGCACGACGACATGCTGAGACACGTCATGGTGTCAGGCTCGTCATCGACCACGCCGTCAAAGGTCCACTTGCGGCCCGCGTCGCTGGAGCCATAGACGAGCGCGCCACTGTACTTAGTCATGAAGGCGGTCACGTAGCAGGTGCCGTCCGCCAGGCAAGCATCGGACCAGACGCTGACCAGTGGCGAATATTGGTACGGGAGGCTCACCTCGGACCAGGAGGCGCCGGCATCGTCAGTGACAGCGACCTTGCTGCCGTCACCGCTGGCGATGCAATCGGACCCGTTCACGCAGGCAACGCGGGCGAAGCTACCGGCCGCGCCGATGGCAGCCGTGCTCCACGTCTGGCCACCGTCGGTCGTCCGCACGATGTAGCCGTGCCCAGACAGCCCGCCGACCGCGATGCACTCCGCGTTCGACGGGCACGCCACCGAGTAGAGGCTGGCGTCGCTCGACCGCCAGGCGGTGTGCCAGCCAGTGCCGATGCAGGCGGTGATGGGGCTGAGGTCCAGCTCGGTCTGGAAACCCGTCAGCTGCCACTCGGTGATCCAGGCGTTAAGGAAGGCATACAGCGAGCCGCTCAGGTAGGGCGTCACGCCCAGGCAGAGCTGTGGCGGCCAGGGTTCGGCGGCGCTGCCCTTGATGCCGCCCTGGAGCGTCATACCGACGCCGATCACGTCCAGTTCGCCAATCTGAACCTGGACGCCCGCAGCGGCATCGACGGACAGCGCGGCGGAGGCGCTGGCCTGCGCCGGATCGGACGAGGACGAGTCGATGCGGCGCACCGAGCCGCCTGGATTGGTGACGAAGCCCAGCATCCGGTAGCTGTGCTGGGACACCTTGATCGTTCCGGCGGCACTGACCGTGAAGGACGCCGCGGGTGCGATCGCGACAGAGATGCCCGTGTCGCCGAGCACGAACAGCGCCTGGTGGGTGTTCTGCCATGATGCGGGCAGCGAGCACTGCAGCTCCGCGGTAGCGGTGAGATTGGCGCTGATCGTCGGCTGGTAAGAGATCCACACGTCGGCCGACGGGCTGCTGAGCAAGCTCCCGAGCGCGACCTGGACGTGTGCCTCGACGTCGGTCAGCGTCAGGCTCAGGCTGCCGGACAGGCCCACCGAAGCTGCATCCGAGCCCCCGCACTGCAGCGCGGAGGCCGGGATGGAGCCGAAGTCAATGGTGCCCAGCAGATCCTGCGCGGCCGCCGGGCTGCGCGCGGCCCTCATGACGACGGGACGCTGACTGCCGTTTGCGGGCACCGCGCCGTCCCCGATCAGTCCCGAGAAGTCCGCCTGAGCCGCCTGCATCGTCGATGCCAGCGACGCCGGCGCCGCAACCGTGATCGTGGCGGGCGTGGCGGCTGTATCGACGGCGGTCACGGTTCCGGCCAGCCCGCTCGGGTAGACACTGCCGCCAGGCTCGAGAACATAGTCCTGCCCGGCCGCGGGCACTGTCGCGCCCGCGGCCAGAGTCACCTGCCAGGGCGTCTGGCTGACGCCGTCGCCAGTCGTGGTGGCGAGGCCGCCGGTCACGGCCGACACGTCAGACGCGGCCGCGACCACCGCGCCGCTGGCGGCGGTGAGACTGGCAGTGCTCACCGGAGGCGGGTTGCTGAAGGTGAACCGGCTCGCAGCCGTGCCGGGCGACGTGCCGCCAGCGGTCGTGACAGTGACCACTACTCGCCCGGCCCACGAGGCAGGCGTGCGCACGCGAAGCCGAGTGCCGGTGCCGCCCGCCACTCTTGCTGCCAGCTTGCCGAAGTGCACCGACCGCACGTAAGACAGCGCCTTGCCCGTGATCGTGATCAGCTGGTCGCCAGTTACCGGACCGGAATGCGCCGACATGGCGGTTATCGACGGACGGATGACGTAGTGGAATCTTGCCGCCGACGGCTTGCTGGTGCCGGACGCCCCGCCGATCGTGATCGCCAGGCTGCCTGCTGCGTGCCTGGGCGTCACAAACACCAGCACGGTTGAGGACCGGATTCGCAGGCTGTGCGTGACCACGCCGCCCAGCCGAACCCACTCCGCTCGCTGGAAACCGGCGCCGTCGACCGTCACACTCGTGCCGCCGGCGACCGGCCCGGCGACTGGCGAGATAGAGTCGATCACCGGCCGCCCGCTGACCGTGCGGCCCGTTCCGGTGATGCTGGCGCTCCCGTTGCCCGGGGAGGCCAGCGCGGCGCCCGCTGAAGCGACACCAGCCGCCAGCAGCAGAGCTAACGCGACCAGGCCAAACAGCAGGCGTCGCATGACAGTCCCCTCCGGATCGCCGTCTCCCCGCCAGCACGGCGCGCTACGCCGCAAAGACGGCACTCAAGCTGCCGTGCTGGCCTGTCAGACAGACGCCTGAACCCGGCAGAACGTTCACGCAGCGCGACGCGCGGCGCGGCGGGCAGTCGGGCCCGGCATCAAGGCTCACCCGACGCGCCGAGCCGTGTTCGTGCTGCTCGCCCCGTGGCTGCCGGGAGTTCGCCGGCGACTAGAGCGTCACGCTACGCGTAGCTGTGTGCCTGGTCGGGATAGCTGCCCGCGGCAACCTCGCTGGCGTACTGGCGGGCGGCGGCCAGCAGGTCAGCGCGCAGGTTGCCGTACTGCTTGACGAACCTCGGCAGGCGGCCGGTGCTCAGCCCGGCCATGTCCTGCCAGACCAGGATCTGCGCGTCGCATCCAGGACCAGCGCCGATGCCGACCGTCGGGATGCGCAGCGCTGCGGACACCCTGCTGCCCAGCTCCGCCGGTACCGACTCCAGTACGACCGCGAACGCCCCGGCACGTTCCAGCTCGATGGCGTCGGCCAGCAGTTGCTCGCCGGCGTCGCCGCGGCCCTGGACCCGGCGCGTACCGCCAAGCACGTTCACGCTCTGCGGAGTCAGCCCGAGATGGCCCATGACCGGAATGCCCGCGGCGACCAGCGCGCGCACCTGGGGCAGCACCCGGCCGCCACCCTCGAGCTTGACCGCCTGCGCACCGCCTTCCTTCAGGTGCCTGACCGCGTTGGTCAGGGCCACCTCCGGCCCGGCCTGATAGCTGCCGAACGGCAGGTCGGCCACGACCAGGGCCGTCCTGGTTCCCGCGACGACCGCCTTTGTCATGGTGATCAGCTCGTCCATGGTCACCGGCAGCGTGCTGTCGTAGCCGAGCACCAGCTGCGCGCTGGTGTCGCCCACCAGCAGCGCGCGGACGCCGGCCTGCTCGAAGATTCCGGCGGTCAGCACGTCGTAGCTGGTCAGCATCGGCCATCGTTCGCCCCGGTCGGTGGCCGCCTGCAGATCGCCGACGGTGATGCGCCGGTCGTCCGGCCATGCGGATGTACTGGACATGAGAGTTGCCTTCCTGGTCGCCACCTCCGTGGTTGGCGCCAGCTCCCATCCTGGCCGAGCATCGCCTACTCCTGAAGGAGGCCGGCGGCGACAAATGCGCGGTGGTAGATCTCCCTGACGACTTGCTGCTTGCGGGCGTTGTACTGCATGACGTGCTCCCCGACGGCGTTGGCGTCCGACGCAGCATCGCGCTTGGCGGCCGCGTACAGGTCTCGCTCTTCGGGGTGCGCCCGCAGCCAGTCACGGAAGATGCGGTGCCGCACGAGCTCGGGGCTGTCGGGCCCGAAGACGTGCAGGTTGCAGCTCGGCTCGTCTGCTGTCAGGCAACGGTGGCCGTACCACCACGGCTCACGGATCACCAGCCTGAATCCGGCGGACTCCAGCGCCGGCACGTACTGAAGCTCGCGTTCGGGGTCAGCCACTGTCAGGTCGATGTCGATGACGGGCTTGGCCGCGAGGCCGGGCACGGACGTGGAGCCCACGTGCTCGACTTGCAGGGCTCGCCAGCCGAGCGCCGCGTGGATCCGGCCGGCCAGAGTGTCGTATCGCCGGGGCCACTCGGGATCGGCCGGGCACACGTCGATACCGGTGCGCGGTGTGTACCCGCCCACCCAGGGACAGGCACCTGGCGGCTTGCCGAAGTCGCTGAACGTAACTATCTCGGCGGCGCTGGGCACGGCTAGTCGGTGATCGCCGGGTAGATGATCGTCTTGAGCTGCCCGCGGAAATTGAACGTGCCAGAGGGCATCAACTGCGTCATGAAGACCACTGTCATGTCTTCGGCGGGATCGACCCAGAAGATCGTCGACGCGGCACCGCCCCACATGTACTCCCCGGCCGACCCGATGACCTGGGTGGCCGCAGGTGCCTTCGCTACGGCGACGGTAAGCCCGAATCCCATGCCGGCGAACCCCACCTCACCGAATCCCCCGGGTATCGCGACTGACTCAAGGTCAGCATCGCCGGGAAGGTGGTTGGCGGTCATCAGCTCGACCGTCTTGCGGCCGAGGACGCGCACGCCCTCCAGCTCGCCACGGCCAAGCAGCATCTGGCAGAACCGCAGGTAATCACCCGTGGTCGAGACGAGGCCCGCGCCACCGGACAGGAACGACGGCTGCATCCGGTAGCCGCTCGCCTGCGGATCGTCTGCCAGGACCAGCCGCTTGCTCGTGTCCCGCAGGTAGCACGCGGCGAAGCGGCCCACCTTCTCATGGGGCACCACGAAGCTCGTGTCGGCCATGCCGAGGGGCTCGAATATCGTCTCGCGCAGGTAATCGTCAAAGCGCCGGCCGGAGATGATCTCGACGAGCCGTCCGCACACGTCCGTCGAGACCGAGTACAGCCAGCGCGTGCCGGGATGGAACTCCAGCGGATACCCGGCGTAGTGGTCGACCATGGACGCGAGCGTGTAGTCCGGCCCACGCCGGAGACCAGGCGCGGCAACCTCCGCCCGGTTGGTGTTCTCGGCCGAGAAAAGCTCCTGGAGGGTACGGCCGCCACCGAATCCGAGACCGGACGTGTGCATCATCAAGTCGCGCACCGTCATCGGCCGGTCCGGCTCCGCAAGCCGCTCCGTACCATCCGCCGCGCGCTCGCGGACCTTCAGGTCGCGCCACTGCGGGATGAAGCGCGCCACCGGGTCGTTCAGCTGGAACATCCCGCGCTCATACAGCGACAGCAGCGCGACGCCGGTGATCGGCTTGGTCATCGAGTAAACGCGCCAGATGGTGTCCTCTTCGACGGGCAGCGAACGTTCGAGGTCGCGCAGGCCGAAGGACCGGAAATAGCCCACCTGGCCGTGCCGGGCGACGATGATCTGGCAGCCCGCGATCCGCCCGGCATCGATGTAGCGCTGCTGCAGGTGCTCGGTGATGCGCTCGAGCCGATGCTCGTCAAAACCAGCGCCCGCCGGGTCGACTTTCATCCGCGTCCTCCCTTACGGCACTGAGCTCGAAAGAGCCTCAGGAAGCGAGCAGAGTGTGATCCCTAGCTCGTCGATCAGCTCCTTGACCTCTGGGTCGGTAACGATCGCCAGGTCGGATACCCGGTAGTCGGCCGCCCACCGAAACGGCACGGAGTCCGGCCCGGTGAGGGAGTCGAGCTCGGAACTCGGCACGCCTGGATGGCACACAAGCAGGTGCGCGCCAGGCGTCAGGCCGCGGAGGTAGCCGAGCATCCAAGCCTTCTTGGCCGCCGCGTCGCGCATGCTGAGCATGCTGCTGCTCTCCAGCTGGCCGAGTACTTCGTCGGCGTAGAGGTAGCGGACCCCGGTCTGCTCCGCCACCTCGTTGTAGGCCGCCGGCAACACCGAACCCATGTGGCAGTCGAGATAATCGAGGCCGAGCCCTGCCGTGTCGAAGCGCTCCACCTGCGCCAGCAGCTCACGGACGACCTCGCCGCCCTCGACGTGCCGCTGTGCTTGCTCGACGGACGGGCGGAAGGTGCCGTCCGGGCCGGCCAGGGAGGGCCCGTCGGTTAGCGGCCGCCAGCGGTAGTAATCCCACTCACAGGTCAGCGTCTGGTGGGCCCCGAGCGGTATCCCGATGTCCTTCGCGAACTCCGCCGCCTCGCCGAACCACGGGCAGGGGGCCATCGTGGAGGACGTCGTCACGATGCCTTCGGTGAACGCACGCTTGATGCCCTGGTTCACCGCGTGACACATCCCGAAGTCGTCGCCCCGTACGACCAGCCGGATGCCGCCGGACGCGCTCACATATCCCTCTTCCGGCCGACATCGCTGAAGCGGTCGGCGGCGAATGGCCGAATATCGATATCGCTAGGTTGCCCCGTGATCAGCTCGGCGACAAGCTTGCCGGTGTAAGGACCCCACGACAGGCCTTCGGCGCCGTGGCCGGTGGCGAGCACGACGCGTTCAGCGGCGGGCCAGGCGCCGACGAGCGGGAGTCCGTCCGCGCTCAGCGGCCGCAGGCCGACCCGGTGCTCAAGGAGCTTCGCACCAGCGAGCCGGCCCGCGGTGGCACGCTCCAGCGAGTCGGAAATCTGCCGGATCCCGGCCAGCGTCGCGCGGGCGTCGAAGTCGTCAGCCGGCTCGAAGGTCGTGCCGACCGCCAGGCGGCCGGACGGCCAGGGAATCACGTAGGGACCGCTGCCCTCGACCTGGACGAGCGGCCAGCCGCTGGTGTCCAGCCCGTCGAACTGCAGGTGCAGAATCTCCCCGCGTACCGGCGTGACGACCGGCGCGGCGCCGCCGAGCGGCAGCAGCCGCTCCGTCCATGCCCCGGCACAGAGGACGACGTGGCCAGCGTTGAGGATATTGCCGTCGACGACGACACCGGTGACGCTGCCGCCAGCGATGCGGAGCTGTTCGACGTTGCCGGACAGGACGGTCAGGCCGGCCTGCTGGCCTGCGGCAAGCAGGCTGCGCCTGAACTGGTGGCCGTCAACCTTTGCCGCGGCTACGAGCAGTCCGCCGTCTACCGCGCCGCCGAGCACCGGGCAGGTCGCCCGGCACTGCGACTCGGTGAGGCTGCTGTACTCGCACATGGCAGCAAGCCCGGGCCGCGCGCCGACCCGGTCGGCCCAGGCGGCAGTCCGAGTCACTTGTTCGGCGCCCAGGCCAGCCACGCTGACCGAGAGCATCGCCGACGCGCCGTATCCCGTGTCCGCCGTGTGCTCGCCGAGTTCCTGGGCGAGGTCCGGGTAGTACCCGGCGGCGGCAAAGGCGAGGGATACCAGCCGCTCGTCACCGACGGTCGCGGTGACCGGGCACACAATCCCGGCGCCGGCCCACGTGGCGTGGCCCTGGTCGGCGCGGTCCACGACGATGGCCCGCAGGCCCGCCTTGGTCAGGTGGTAGCCGGCGGCCGCGCCGAGGATCCCGCCGCCGACGATGACCGCGTCGTAGCTATCGGCCATGGCGTCGCATCTTCAGCGTCAGGGGATCACCCAGCAGATGCAGAACGGGTGGCCGGCGGGATCTGCGTAGACCTGGAAGTTGTCATGGGCCCCTGGCGGTCTGTCTTCTGCTGGCTTCAGCACCCTCGCACCCAGTGACATCACTTCGTCGTGAGCCGCGCCGGGTTCATCCACCCATAGGTCGAGGTGGATCTGCTGTGGCGTTCCATCGGGCCACTCGGGCGGAACGTGGTCCGGCGCGAGTTGCACTGCCAGCCGCGGCTCACCGTCGACGGATACCAGGTGCCAGTCGTCGTCAGTGTCAACCGTGCCGCCAAGCACCCCAGCCCAGAACCGGCTCTCGGCGTCCAGGTCGGCTGCATCCAGCACCACGACCTGCCCATTGATCTTCATTCGGTCATCTTTCCACTGACGCCGCTGACCCGGTGACTCGTTAGCCTGACCAGTACGTGAACCGTAGCTTCCCGGTGTTCGTTACTGGTGATTACAGGCGTCAAGAACTGCTGAGCACGGGGCGAGTCGAGGAGCTCGGGTGACTGCTTCGCAGAGCCAGCTGCAAACAGTGCGCACCGAAGGCAGCGAGCCGCTGACCCTGACGGGCCAGAGCGCGGCCGTGAACCGGTGGCCGATGGCCCGCTCCGCGTGGTGGCGACGGCTGTGCGGGTCGTCGTTCGTCGTGGCCGGGGTCACGGCGCTGATCGTCTGGGTTGCCGTCGCCCAGCTGCTTCGGCAGGGACGGCTCGAAGCAGTCCTCTCGGCCGGACGGGCAGAGCTGGCCGCTCCCCTGCTCGTGGCCCTGGTCATCGGGACCGGGATCTGCGAGCGTATCTGGCCAGCCGAACGCCGGCCGGTCATGGCCCGTGGCCACGTTCAGGATGTGTGCTACCTGGCCCTGCACGCGATCTTCGTGATACCCCTGATGACGTTGCTCAGCGTCGGCGCTGCCGCGCTGATCGGTGGTCACTTGCCCTGGATCGAGCTGCGCGCGACGTCAAGCTGGCCGCTCTGGACCCTCGTTCCCCTCACGATCGTCGCAATGGACGGAGCGAACTGGCTCGCGCACTACGCCGACCACAAGCTTGATCCGCTCTGGCGCTTCCACGCGCTGCACCACAGCCAGGAGGAGCTGAGCGTCCTCACGTCATTCCGCGCGCACCCGCTTATGCACACGACCGGGTTTCTGCTTGCAACCGTCCCGGTCGTCGTGCTCATGCCGACGCGTCCGATCGCGCCGGTGCTCATCACGATCTACGTGTGCATCGGCACACTTCAGCACGCCAACATCCGCTGGACCTTCGGGCCGGTCGGCTACCTCGTCGTCAGCCCTGCCTACCATCGGCTGCACCACGCCCCGGACGTTCAGGGCACGAACCTCGGCGTAGTGCTGACGATCTGGGACGTCCTCGCTCGCTGCGCGATGTTCCCCGGCCGCCGTCATGCCGTCGGGCCTACCGGCCTGGACGGCCGGCCGGTCCCGGTGGAGCAGGACGGTCCGGCGCGCCCGGCGCTGCTGCTCATGGCCCGGCAGCTCGCCGAGCCGTTCCACGCCCAGGGCTGACGTCGCCCCGCGGTCACGAACCGTCGCGCAGGTCGCCTAGGCGCTCCGTCACGAACCGGATGTTGTCGAAGGTCACGGTGCAGCCGTCACCGGTGGGCGACTGGGCCTCGAAGCCGATCTTGTCGCTGGCTGACGACTCGCCGATGCGGAAGAAGCGGATCATCCGCCAGCGCTCCCCGTCGGTGGCGGCGTGGTAGGCATAGGCCTGGTCGATGCGGGACAGGCGAAGCCACACAGATCGCCCTGGCACGACGAACGCGTTGGCGTCGTCCGAGACGCCGCGGGTCACCACCGAGACAACCATGGGCTCGGACGCGGGTGAGAATTCGAAGCAGAGCTTGCCCCAGTGCCGCTCGTCAGTCCAGAGCAGCAGCACCCCGGCATCGTAGGTGGCGCCGAAGCCGACGGTTACGCGGGCGCTGAACTGGAAGTCACCGGCCGGCGGAATGCCGAGCAGAGTCGCCGCATTGAGCATCGACTCCGCGTCGAGCGTGGCCGGGCCTCCCGGGTCAACGAAGATATCCGTCCGAGGCGCTGCGGTCGCGATCACCGCGCTGGCCTGGTTGTCGAGCTGCCAGGCTCCCGCCGGAGACGGCGTGAGCACGAATGGGATGCCCGGGACGTTCAGCAGGTCGGCCACGTCGAGAGGCTACCGGCCAACACTGTCAGCGAGGCGCCCACCCCACGCGATGAAACGGCGGCCGGTCAGGCGCCTTCCGCCTGTACTTCGGTGACCATGAGCGCGCCGTAGGCCTCGATGGCGAGGTCGATGTTCCGGGAAGCCATGTGACCGACCAGGAAGCCAAGCGCTTCGCGATCGAGATCACTCATCATGCCGAGCAGGGTGACGAGGTGCTCGGCCTGCTCGGGAGTGATCTCCTTAGGGGGATTCATCCGGTAAGAATACCTTTGTTCCCTAGCTGCCGAAGCCCGCGAATGCCGGGCCGACCCGCTGATCAGGCGGGGGGTGTCGCTCGGCTAGGGCTTGTCGTCCCGGGCCTCGACGTCGAGCGCCACGACGTCGGGGTCGGGGCGGGTGACCGCACGGCGGCCGCTCGCGGTCTGCCAGTAGGTCTCCTTGCCGAGCAGCGTCTCACCGAACCGGTCAAATTCGGTGATCACCTTCTGGGTTGCCGCGCTCACGGCCTGGCGGGTCCGCTCGCCCAGTTCCTCGAGCTGGCGGGACACCTCGCCCTGGATACGGACGCCAACCTCGTCCTTGGCCAGGTCCTGGACCTCCCGCTTCGCCTCGCGGACCGCGGCCCGGAGATCCTTGGTGGCGGCGTGCGCTTCGCGGATCATTTCGCGGCACTCACTGACCGCTGCTTCCAGTCGCTCAACTTCGCCCATGGCAGCCTCCAGGAATGCGTCGGCGATATCGCTCCGGTGCCGCGGCGCTGCTGCATCGAGCCTATGACAGGTGCGCCGCGGGCCTCCGCCGGAAGTACGGAAGCTCCGCTTCTGCCACCGGGCGCGACACCGAACCGAGTCAGCCGAACGTGAAGTCGTAGGCCTGCACGCCGGGCGAGACGCGCAGTAGCAGAGTGCCGGTACTCGTCGCGCTACCCCGGAACAGCGTGTAGAGGCCGGGAACTCCGCCGACCTTGATCGTCGCGGTATGACGGCCGTTGATGCTCTCGTCGATGGTCCCGCTGCCGCCGAGGACGAGGTAGACGTCCTTGGCCAGGAAGCCGAGCTCGAGTTCGGCGCCGGAGCCGGCGGTGGCCTCCTGCGAGTGCTCGGTCCACGTCCCAGAAAGGCCAAGTCCGCCCAGCGGAAGTGTCGCCGGGAACTTGTAGACGGCCGGAGCATTCTCCGTCACGGTGCCGCTGGACACGAGGTACTGCAGCCGGTCGTAGCCGATGTAGGTCTCCGGGTTCATCTGCCCTGTCGGTGTGAGGTTCGGCACGTTCGTCGGCGGAGGAAGCCGCAAACCAGGATGCGCGTCAACGAGCAGCTCACGGATCAGTTGCTCCGTTGTCGAGTAGTCACCCTCACCGAAGTGCACATGCCGCACGTCGCCCTGGGCGTCGATCAGATAGTCGGCAGGCCAGTACTCGTTGTCGTAGGCGTTCCAGGTGTCGTAGTTGTCATCGATCGCCACCGGGTAGTGCACGCCGAGCGCGGCCGCCTCGGTCCTGACGTTGGACACGACGTGCTCGAAGGCGAACTCCGGTGTATGCACGCCCACCACGACGAAACCGTCCTTGCGGTAGTCCCGGTACCAGGCCTCGACATGCGGCAGCGACCGCTGGCAGTTGATGCAGGAGTAGGTCCAGAAATCGACGAGCACGACCTTGCCGCGAAGCTGGGACATGGTCAGTGGCTTACCGCCCGGGGTGTTCAGCCAGGCCGTTATGCCCTTGAACTCCGGGGCTGGCCCGCAGTTGACAAGCCCGGTGGCGTTCGGGTTGCACTTGGTCAGCGAGGTAGCTTTCACGCCAGTCAGGGAGTTGAGCTGACTGCGTATTTTCGCCGAGCCCTGCAAGGCTGTCGAGTAGCTTGGCACGTCCCGCTGCAGGCTCTGGAATGTGTTGAATGCGATCGCGAACGCCATCGCGATCAGGACCGCCCCGCCGAAAACCCGGACCTGTGGCGCGTGCCGGCGCAGCGCCTTGACCCGCTGGGATAGCTGTCCGCCAGCGAGAGCGACAGCGAGCAGCGGAATCGCGGTGCCGACCGCGAACGCGGCCGTGACGAACACTGCTGTCAGCCCGACCCGGTGTGTGGCACCGACGACGGTAATGGCGGCCAGGACCGGTCCGGCGCACGGCACGTACAGCAAGCCGAGGGCGAGGCCTAGCACGAACCCGCCGCCGCGACCGCTTGGCTGGCGGGCGCGGAGCCGGGCAAACGGGCGCTCGAGCAGGTCGCCGAGCGGCCGGATGAGGTAGCCGAGGCCTACCAAGATCAGCAGCGAGATGCCTGCGTCCCGCAGCGAATCCTGCGGCAGATGCAGCAGCGAGATGATCTCCGAGCCTGCCAGGATCAGCACGCTGAAGCTCAGCGCCAGCCCCAGGACGATGGCCACCGGGCGGCCGACGCCGGTTTTCGGCAGAGCGTCATCGGCCGCGGGCTGTGCGGAAGTGCGCGAGCCGGTGGCCCCGGCGACCAGCACGACCGGGAGTACCGGAAGGATGCACGGCGAGATTCCGGCGAGGAAGCCAGCGACTACGCCGACGAGCACGAGCCCGACCATGCGGCCACCTCGTCTTTCTTGGTCCGGCCTGCACGTCAGTGATTCGTAACCGTCCGCATCTCCGGCTTGGTCTTGCGCGGCGCACGCCGTCGCACTCGAAGTAACCGGTGTTGTCGGGGTACCGCGCGGGTCTGCTCACGCGGGCCGGCGCCCGCCGGGTGCCCCTCCTCACCCGCGGGCGCCGCTGCCGGACGTGCTGGAGGTCACGGACGCGCCTCATACACGAGGTTGAACGGCGTCTCGGCGGCCCGGCGGAACCGGGTGAAGCCGCCCGCGGTGACGACATCGCGGATTCTCGCCTCACCGGCCTGTGCGCCGAGCGCTAGCCCGACCTCCTGAGAGAGCGACGCAGGCGTGCACAGCAGCGTGGAGAACGAATAGAAGGCCCGGCCTACCGGGTTGAAGTTCTCCTCGGTCCGGTCGGCGGCTTGCGGCTCTACGATCATCCAGGTGCCGTCGGGCTTGAGAGTCCCGTGGACGTGACGTGCGGCTCCGACCGGATCACCCATGTCGTGCAGGCAGTCGAACATCGTCACAAGGTCATAAGCCGCTCCTGCATAGGCCGCCGCCGGGGCGGTTTCAAAGCTGACCCGCTCGCCCACGCCGGCCTCGCGGGCATGGTGGCGCGCCACCTCGATCGAGCCGTCGTGGTAATCGGAGCCGGTGAAGCTCGAGTTGGGGAACGCCCGGGCCATCAGGATCGTCGACGCACCGTAGCCGCAGCCCACGTCGGCGACTACCGCCCCACTCTCGAGCTTGGCCACGACTCCATCGAGTGCCGGCAGCCATTCAGAGATCAGGTGGGCGTTGTAGCCGGTACGGAAGAACCGCTCGCATCCTTCGAGAACGTCATGCCCGTGCTCGCCCCAGCCGAACCCAGCGCCGGTGCGGGCTGCATCGACGATCTTCGGCGAGTCGAGCAACGAGCCCAGCGCGATCTGGAAGAACCCGGGCAGGTACGCGGGACTGTCTGGGTCGGTCAGCGCCACTGCTTGCTCCGGCGGCAGGGTGTACCGTCCGCTGTCCGCGTCGTAGGTGACGTAACTGCCCGCTGCCTGCGCGTTCAGCCATTCGCGGACGTAACGATCGGCAGTCCCGGTTCGCTCGGCCAGTTCTGCCGGTGACAGCGGGCCCGCCCCGGCCATTGCCCGGTACAGGCCTAGCCTGTCGCCCATCACCACCAGCGCTGTGTTCAAGGTGGCGCCAACTTCTTCTACCGCACGGAACACGAACTGCATGAGCTTGTCGCCGTCCACTTGGACGGTCTGCTCGGTACTGGTCACGGTTTTCCCTCCCTAGGTCGGCTTCCGGCGAGCCTAGGTTCAGGATTGACTGGCTCGCTTCCGTGGGGGCACCTAGTATCCGGGCAACTGGCAGGCGTCGGCATCAGGTGCCTAGAATCGCGCCATGCTGCTGGGCCGTGATCTTGAGCGGCAGAAGATCGATGAAGCACTCGCGCAGGCCCGGTCTGGCGCCAGCGCAATACTCGCGCTGGTCGGGGAGCCGGGCATTGGCAAGACCACGCTGCTCAGCTACGGCGCTCAGCGGGCCGCGGGGA
>JASIGS010000759.1 GCA_030052355.1 Streptosporangiaceae bacterium
GAGCTGATGCTGCGGCCGCTGCTCTTCCCTGACGCGGTCGTGGCCAGCGACGCGATGCCGATCACCTGGCCTGGTGAGGTTCCCGACCAGCGAACCTGGCCACTTCCAGCCGGTGCGTTCACCCACCCGCGCACGTCGGGCACGTTCTCCCGCGCGCTGCGGATGCTCGCCCGTGACGACGGGCCGCTCGGCCTGACCGAGACGCTGCGGCGGTGCAGCCTGCTGCCCGCCCAGCTGCTGGAGAGCCGCGTGCCCGCGATGCGCCGCAAGGGCCGCATCCAGGTTGGCTGCGATGCCGACGTCGTGGTGTTCGACCCGGCGAACGTCAGCGACAAGGCGACCTACGCCGACAGCACGCGGCCATCCGCGGGCGTCAGGCACGTGCTGGTGAACGGTGACCTGGTCGTGCGCGAGGCGGAGATCGTGACCAGCGCGCTGCCTGGCCTGCCGGTCCGCGCGGCACCGCGTTAGCGCGATTCCTGACTGGCACGCCTGTCAGTAGCCCCGGTTATCGTCCTGCCGATGACCGGTCACGAGCCCACGAAGGCCTTCCCTGATTGCGTTGGCTGCGCTTGCTTCCGCGCCGGGCCTGCGGGCGTGTGCATGGCGTGCGTCGCCGGCAAGCTGGAGCGGCCTGGCGCCGGCGCATGCCCGGTCTGCGCCCAGCGGCTCGCGCGTGGTGGCGCGTGCCCCAACGAGCTGTGCCACGACCCGGCCAGGCGGATCGAGCGGATACGCGCCATCGGCTACCACCGCGGGCCGCTGCGCCAGGCCATCAACAACTACAAGTACCGGGGCGCGCGCGACTGGTCGGTCGTGTTCGGCAGGCTGCTGCTGGCCTGGCTCGGCGAGCAGATGGCCGAGGAGCCGCCGGGGCTCATCGTCGTCAACCCCAGTTTCGTAGGCGCCGGCGGCCAGTTATTCGCGCACACCGAGGCGGTGCTGGCGCAGGCGGCTCGGCAGGACCAGGCCGGCCGCTGGAAGTTTGACACCGCTTCGCCGGCCGCGATCACCAAGACGCGGCCGACGCTGCAGTCGGCCGACTCGCTGGCCTGGTCCAAGCGGGTGAGCGGCGCGGACCTGCGCTCGGCGCTGGCGGTGCCTGACCCGTCGCGGACCGCGGGGCAGCACATCCTCGTCTACGACGACCTCTGCACGACAGGAACCCAACTCGACGCCGTCGCCGCGTGCCTACTGGACGTCGGCGGCGCAGCGCGCGTCGAGGGAATCGTGCTCGCCCGGGCGCTGTGGCGCGGCTAGACGGACCTGGTCCTGACGGCGGCGAATGCCGGGCGTGCAAAGAGGGACGGCGCTGGCGCGCCGTCCCTCTGTCGCGGCCTCAGCTCAGCGCAGGATGAGCTGCCGCGAGTCCTCGCTCTGAGTCAGGTGCTCGCTGTGGCCGGTGGTCTGAGTGCGGTTCTTGCTGCGGACGTGGAGTGCCTCGGCCGCGATCGCGAAGATGGACACCGCAACCGCGATGCCAACGATCACGAAGATGGCGAATAGTGCGTCGGTCAAGGTCTGCATGCTGATGGCCATTGGGATCCCTCCCGCGCTGAGCTGTTTACATCGTTTACTAAGACCATTGTGCAACGCCAGAGTAAACGCTGTCAACTAGAACTACCGATGTTTGCCCTGCACGGGCCGAACGAAGGCCCAATGGCCCCGCACTCGGGACCTTTGCTCGCGGTGAAGCCCGGTCAGCTCGGGCACCATGCAGCGAACCAGGTCGTCGACGGAGGTTGGAATCGTCCGTCCAGGCAGCGCCCGTGAGGTGTGTCATGGCTCAATACCCCGCTGATCACGCAGGGCTCGCGGTCCTGCCACTGGAAGACTGCCTGCGCCTGCTCGGTTCGGTCCCGGTCGGGCGCATCGGCTTCCAAGCCGACGGCGAAGTAGTCATCCTGCCGGTCAACCACGTTGTCGACGGACAGAGCGTGGCGTTCCGGACTGCCACCGGCTCGAAGCTGTCGGCTGCGGAGGGACAGTCCCACGTCGTGTTCGAGGCAGACGATTACGACGCCGGGCGCCGCACCGGCTGGAGCGTCGTGGTCCACGGCCAAGCCCAGGCGGTATACGAGGACGCCGAGGCCGAGGCGCTCGACCGGCTTGGCCTCGACTCGTGGGCGGACGAGGCAGGCCGACCGTGCTGGATCCGCATTCGGCCTCAATCGGTGTCTGGCCGCCTCATCACGGGCCACGGGACGCCTGTCGTCGGCGATGTGCCGCAGCCGGGAGGCTCGGTGCCGAGCGGTGACACCGCACCGCGGGTGTTCAACGTGCTGCGAGGCGAGGCAGATCACGTCAGGTCCACGCCGTTCGGAGACGTGGGCACGGTGTTCTCCGGCCGCAGCATGGAGCTGGTATGGGTGAGCAAGAAGGGCGAGCCGGTAGACGACGGCTGGTTCCGGATGAGGGCCGTCGACCTGATCATGGTTGTGCAGGGTCAACTGAAGTTCGAGTTCGAGTCCCCGGATTACGGTGAGCGAGTGCTCGGAACGGGCGAGGTGCTGGTCCTGCCGGCCGATGCGCGATGCCGCGCTTACCGTTGGCCGCGAGATGCCAGCCAGGCCACGATCTTCGTGGCTGCCTACCCGACCCTCGGCACACGCGAGCGCGCCTCCGCCGATCAGCAGCCCTGAAGTGTCGTGCCGGCCCGGCCCGGCACGAGCCGCTGAAACGCCCTTCCCGGGACCTTTGGCTGGCCTTTCGGCCCTAGCGGCTGCCGCAAGACCGACGGCGAATTGGGCTAAAAGGGAGACGCGCGATGATCACCTACGGCGAAGTCGAAAAGCTGCGCAGCGTTCGGGCCGCCGACCTGTCGGTCCTGTCGCTTTACGTGTACGTGCCACCGGACCTTGCCGATCTGGGCCAGCTCCAAGCGCAGGCCGTCGGGCTTATCGGGGCTGCAGCCGAGCGCGTGCAGGTCACGCTGCACCGTGAGGATGAGATGCTCGCTCGCCGGACACTGGCCGAGCATGCGAGACAGTGCCTTGGACAGAGCCTGGGCATCTTCGTGTCCGGGCAGCTGAGCCTGCTCGAGATGGTCCGACTACCGGGCAAGGTCGCCGAGCGTGCCGTCGTCGCGGCCAGGCCGCACCTCCGCCCGGTGCTCGCGGCGCTGGACCGGTACCCGGACCACCGGGTCGTGGTCATCGACCACCGGCACGCATGGCTGCTCTCGGTCGTCGGCAACCGCATCGAGGTTGTGAGGCGAGCGCCGGATGAAGCCGCGCCGAGCATGGGCTTCGGCGGCTGGTACGTGGAGCCGTATCACGGGCTGCAACGGGTGACCGAACTGGCTCCCGACGTGTATCAGGACGTGGCCGACATCCTTGAGGGACAGGCTCGCCGTGGCAGTTCTCAGCCGCTTGTGGTCGGCGGGGAGCTGGACTGCATCACGCACCTGCTGGCGCTGCTCCCCCGCGACGTGCTCACGGAGTATGCGGGCAGCTTTGCCGCGGACCCGCACGCTCTCACGCTGGCCAGAGGGTGCGAACTCGCGGCGCCCGTCATGTCGCACTGGGCAGAACAACGCGAGCGCCAGCTCGTCCAGACCGTCACGACGCCACGGCCCGGTGAGCTGACGGCCATCGGTGTGGAGGAGTGCCTAACCGCGGTCAACGCGGGCACAGCCGACCTGCTGCTGATCGCAGACGAGCCGGTCGTGGCGGGCTTCCACTGTGAGCGGTGCGATGTGCTGAGCGTCAGCAGCGACGGCTGCTGCGACTGGGGCGCGGCATCCTGGCCAGTGCCAGACCTGCTGGAGGAGATGGCGTGGCGAACGCTGCATGACGGCGGCCAGGTCGTGTCGGTCAGGACGC
>JASIGS010000760.1 GCA_030052355.1 Streptosporangiaceae bacterium
CCAGCGCCGTCCCAGTCGATGAACACCCAGCGGTCACTGCCGCAAACCAGGTTCCAGCGTGCCAGGTCGTTATGACAGATGAGGTCCACCCGGTCGGGTTGGATGACTGCATCCCAGTTGGCATCCGGCGGTGGCTGGAAGCCTTCAGAAATGTCATGGAATTCGCGGATCAGCCGTCCGACCCGGTGCAAGGCATCCACGTCCATCGGGGGCAGGTCATAGGCCATCTGACCGGGCACGTACTCGAGCACATGCCGCCCCAGCTCGTCCCGCCCCAGTGTCTTTGGCGCGGCGGAGAATCCAGCGGCATTGAGATACGACAAGAACGCTTCCACCGTGGCCGTATGCGGACCAGCCGGCTTGCGCACCGTGGGCCCGACGCGTACCACGCCATCCGAGACGTTTCCGCCGGTCAGCGCGTGCTCTTGGGGCTCCGTCACTTGCACCTCGCTGAGTCTTCCCCGGCCCGGTCGTCAGTCATACCTGTTTGAAACCGCCGCGTGGGGCTGCCACTCTAGCCAGGTGCCGCACCCGCACGTGCCGCTGCCTGCCGGCGAGCTACAAGGTCCCGTAGCAGCTTCGGTCGCCGCGCTGACTTCGGAACTGACTTCGGCCCTCGGCGCCGGGCTGCGGGCTTTGTACCTCTACGGCGCGGTCACCTTCCCCGAGTCGGAGGGCACTGGCGACCTCGATTATCACGCGATTATGTCCGGCCCCGTAACCGGGGCGGAGCGCGCTGCCTACCAGGCAGCTCAAGACCGTCTGACCGGCGTGCCCGGCTGTGACGACCTGGATGGCTGGGTGATCTCGCTGGGCGGAGCGCGCGGCAGCGAGCCACCGCAGCACCTGCTGCGACCGGAGCTACGGGACCAGGCCTGGGCGCTGCACCGGGCGCACTGGCTGGCGGGGCGCTGCGTGGTCCTGCACGGCCCCGATCCGGTCACGATCGTGACCGCACCATCGTGGGCCGAGCAGGTGACCGGGCTCGAAGCTCAGCTGATGTTCTTGCGCGCCGCGCCGCCCGAGCACGACGCCTATGCCGTGCTCAACGCGTGCCGGATCCTGCGCAGCGTGGCGGAAAGCGACGTCGTGCAGTCCAAGTTCGGCTCTGCCGCGTGGGCGCTCGAGCACCTGCCGGCCCAGCACCGCCCGGCCATCCGGGCTGCGCTGAGTACCTACCGGGGCGCCGCAACAACCGCTGACGCCCAGGCCCTCGCGGCGGACCGGCGCGCGATCGAGGCACTGGCTGGCCAGCGGCTCGCGAGCGCACAAGGCTGAGCCGAGCGATACTGACCAGATGACCCACGCAACTCACCCAAGCGCATTGCCCGGCTGATGGCTTCCGATACGGAGTACGTGTTCGCACATCTGGAGCGGTTCAGGGACGGCTTGCTGTCACAGGTCGACTTGCGCGGCCTGTACCTGTACGGCTCACTGACCACGGATGACTTCAGCCCGGCCACCAGCGACATCGACGTCATCGCGGTCGTGGACCCGAGTCCCGGCACGACCGCGCGAGAGGGGCTCGAGGACCTTCACCTGAGCCTGGCAACCGCAGGCGGTGCATGTGAGCGGCTGAACTGCCTCTACGTGCAGGCCGGGACCCTGAGCGATCCGGAACGTCTCCACCCGTACTGGTTCGGAGACAGGTTCACGCAGTGGCAAGTCAAGGTCATGACCATGGTTGAGCTCACTCATTCCGGCAGGGCGCTGCACGGGCCGTGGCCGCCGGCCGGACTGCCCGAGGTGAGCCTCGCTGAACTCCAGGCGCACGTGCGAGAGCACACCCGCGACTACTGGCCTGAGGTCCTCGAGCGCGATGCATTCTGGCTGGCCGACATGGCTGTCGATCACGCGCTTGTCGCGCTGCCGCGGGTTGCCGCGGTGCTGCGCGACGGCGAGCTCATCACCAAGTCTCAGGCCATCGGCCACCTGGCTGACTTCGGCGTGCCTGACTGGTTGTCAGACGAGATCAGACGGCGCCGCGCCGGTGAAGACGTCCACGTCACCGAGCAGCACCGGCTGACAAGGGCTCGGCTCAGCCAGCAGATCATGGCCGCTGGCATCGGCCGGCTCACCGGTCCCGGGGCGCCCGGCGATACCCAGGCGCGCTGAAGCCGCGGCCCTGGCAGAATGCCACGGTGATCGATAAGCCACGGCAGTCGTTCTCGACGAAGCCCACCCTGACCGGCGAGAAGGTGGTGCTGCGACCCTTTGTCATGCAGATCGACGCGGCCGCGCTCCGGGAAATGCTGCAGGATCCGGAGGCGCTCAAGCTGACCGGCAGCTGCCACGGGCCCGATGACATGCCGGATTGGGACGATGCCGCAGAAGCGGGGTTCTGGAAGTGGTACGGCACGCGCAACGACCAGACGGACCGCCTTGACCTGGCCGTCGTCGACAAGGCCAGCGGGCAGTGCGTGGGCGAGGTCGTGCTCAATGACTGGAACGACGGAAACCAGAGCTGCAGCTTCCGCACCATACTCGGGCCACGCGGACGCGACCGCGGACTCGGAACCGAGGCGACGAGCATGATCGTCGGCTACGGCTTCGAGAAGCTTGGCCTGCACCGGATCGCCCTGGAGGTGTACGCCTTCAACCCGCGGGCCCGGCACGTCTACGAGAGGGTCGGCTTCGTCGCGGAAGGCATCCTGCGCGACGCGCTGCGCTGGGACGGCGAGTGGATCGACGCGACCGTCATGTCGATACTCGCGCCAGAATGGAACCCGGCACGCCGGTCTTAGCTGGGCATGCCGAGGCGGGACAACGGTTCGGGCTCGCCAGTCGTTTGAAGAACATGAGGAAGGTTTCCCGGCTTGCTGGCTTCGTCGTGATGCTGGCCGCCGCCGGGTGCGGGTCGGGTAGCGGAACAGCAGTGGTTGTCAGCCACAACTCGACGGGTGGCCAGCGGCCGAAGGTCGCCGTGCCAGGCCGGCCTGTGCCTTCGGCCGCGATCAAGCGACTGACCGCGCTGGCCGACGGAGCACTGACCGAGAACGGCGCGAAGTCCGTCGCCTGGGCCACTGCGGTAGTTACGACCCAGGCGAAAGCCTTTTCCTCGGCCGACATGGGGTCCAGCCCGATCGGTGAGAACGCTGTCGTCTACCTGGTCACCATCAAGGGACACTTCAATGCCGCCGGCGCTGCTCCGGGGTCAGTAGGCGGGCAGCCGGGCGGTACGTACATGTCGCTCGTCTACGTTGCCAAGACCTTCTGGGGGACTGCCTTCGGACTCAGGCACAGTCCGCCATCCGGTTCGCCGGCCAGCCTCGGGCCGGTCACCTACTTGAGCGTTCACTCGCTCTCGCACAAAGGCTCTGGCGACGCGAGCGCGGCACCGGCCCGTGCGCACTAGGGCCGGATCGCCGTCGCCATATCCAGGCCGAGCCAGCTGGCCAGGTCCTTGACCGCCTGGTCGACGGCCGCGCTCATGGCCCTGCTGAACGGCTCGTCCTGGTGCAGCGCGTTGATCCGCAGGACCTCAGCCTTGCGGTCGGCAGCCGCGTCGAGCTTGCCGACCAGGCGGTCGCCGTACAAGATCGGCAGCGCCCAGTAGCCCCAGCGGCGCTTGGCCGCTGGCTTGTACATCTCGAGCTGGTAATCGAAGTCGAACAGCTCGGTCATCCGCTTGCGGTCGAACACGAGCCGGTCGAGCGGTGACAGCAGCGCCGCACGCCCCGAGAACGGCTGGCCGAGCTGCGCGGGATCTACCCGCCACTCCCCGGGGACACCATCGACGACCGCTGGCTCACCGACCTCGCCGACATCCGACGGTTCGACGGGGCACTCGGGTCCGTGCGCCCGGGCGATGCCCAGCGCCCGGACCCGTCGCTTGGCGCGGATGAGGCGCGCCTCACGAACCGGGACCATCGGGTCGTCCGGATAGACGCGCTCGGCCAGGTCCCAGAGCCGGTCGCGCCCGCGCCAGCCTGCCATCGCGATCTCGCCCCGCCGCACCAAGAAGCCCATCAGCACGGAGACGTTGCGGTTGTTGGTCCAGCCCGTCGACTTCCACGGGACAGCGCAGGTATCCGCCAGGTCACGCATCCGCAGCGGGCCGTCCGAGCCCAGCTGGTCGAGTATGTCCAGGCGGCACTTGTCGTTGGCCTCCACCCACTTGAGCGTGTCCTGGCGCCAGCCGGGCAGCGGGCCGCTGCCCGGCCATTCGGCCATCTCCGCCGTGTACAGCGCGATGTCCTCGGCGGGCCGGATCATCCCGTTCAGCTCGACCAGTGTCCGGTCCCGCAGCGCAGCAGCCAGGTCGGCCGGGCGGTACGACGACCCCAGCCTGCTCCAGGCCACCAGGTCTGCGCTCGGCGCCACCGCGGCGGTCTGATCAGCCTGCAGCAGCGTCAGGTGCCTGACCATGTCGATCAGCTCGACCGGCCGGTCACGGCCCAGCAGCTGAGCGCGGACGGCGATCCGCCGTGCGTCGGCACGCGACAGCTCATGCACGGTCACGACTCGAGGCTAGGCGGCGTCTGGCGAGAGGCGCTGCAGCACAGACCTGTCGCCCACGTTCCAGACGTGACCGAACGGGTCGGTGAACCCGCCCTGCCGGTGAACGCCCCAAGGCCGCTCGTGATCGTGGATGTCGTAGCCGACCGCGCCCCCGGCAACGGCGCGGGCGAGGAAGTCGTCCGGGTCCTCGGTGAACACCTCGATGCGCACGCTCGTCGTGCCGAGCGTCGCCGGGCTGTCGAACCCGCGGTTCGTTTCCTCATGCAGGATGAACGGCGATCCCGCGATCTGGAGTCCGACTACGCTGCCGAGACTCCACAGTTCCTCGGCGCCGAGCACCCGCATGTACCAGTCCGCTGCCGCCGGGGCATCCTGGACGGCGAGTTGCAGCGAGATCGAAAATCCCTGCGTCATGACTGGAATTCTCCACGGCCGGCTAAGGGCAACGACTCATGGGCACACGCGCCCGTTTCGTTCGAAGGCTGCGTGCGTCAGCGGCATCAGCCCCGCCCAGATCGCCTCCATCTGCTCGGCCACCATCTCGATCTCGCGCTGCGGGAACGAGGGGAAGGTGGCATCAGCGCTCTTCACGCGCAGCGACAGGAAGTTCATCAGGGCGCGGGCATTGCAGGTGGCGTACATCGAGGAGTACAGGCCGACCGGAAGGACGGTGCGCGCGACCTCACGCGCGATTCCTGCCTCGAGCATCTCCAGGTAAGCGGCGTACGACTGGCGGCAGGCAGCCTCGACGGTCTCGCGGGCCAGCGCGTGCTGCTCAGCAGAGCCGGAACTGAAGTCGTAAGCGCCTGGCTTACCGGTCTGCACCAGCTTGCGGTCCGGTCCTGGCACGTAGAACACCGGGTCGAGCTGGCGGTACCGGCCGCTCTCCTCGTTGTAGCTGAACGTGCGGTGCCGCATGAACTCGCGGAACACGAAGATCGGCGCGTGCACGTAGAACGTCATCGACGAGTGCTCGAACGGGGTGCCATGCCGGTCGCGCATCAGGAAGTTGATCAGCCCGGCCGACCGCTGCGGGTCGGCGTCGATCTCGGCTAGCGTCTGCTCGCCCTTCGTGGACACCCGCGCCGCCCAGATCACGTCCGCGTCGGACGCCGCGTGCTTGATCAACTCCACCGTCATGTCGCTGGTGAACGTGATGCCCTGCACGTCGTTCATTGTGCTCGCCGTCATGGTCCCATCATGCCGGGCGGTACTGACAGCACCGTCCCGACAGGCCGGTCCGGCTAGATTAAGAGAACGGTTAATGCTCTCTCGTTGCCAGGGGTCACCGGGCGATAAAGTACGAATAGGGAACGTGCTGGAAGGGGTGGCCAGACCATGACTGCACGGTCGAGCGATGCGCTGGAAATCCTGCGCGAGGTCTGGCGCGGTCAGGGACAGGGCGCCGAGGACCTCGACGACGCAGACTGCGGGCAGAAGAGCTGCAAGAAGATGGCGGACGTCGGCTTCGATGACTTCGGTGCGGGCGAGCAGGACCTGAACACGGCGTGGCGCGCGAGGCTGGAGCAGGAGGGCAAGCTCGCCGAAACCGGCGGCAGCATCCGTGATCTGGTCCTGGGTCACGAGCCGTCGCGCAGCTGACCGGGGCGGAAGAGCTGCGCCCGGTGGAGTACCCGAAGACCGTCGCCGGGCTGACTGACGCGCTCAGGCAAGGCGGTTACCTGGCCGACCGAGGGCTCGCGACGGCCCTGTTGGTGTCGCTGTCGCTGCACCGGCCCGTGTTGCTCGAGGGCGAGGTCGGCGTCGGCAAGACCGAGGTCGCGAAGGTCTTGGCCGACGTCTACGGCCGCCGCCTCATCCGGCTGCAGTGCTACGAGGGGATCGACACCAATCAGGCGCTGTATGAATGGGACTACGCCCGGCAGATGCTGCAGATCCGGGCGCTGTCCGAACGGCAGGCAGCGGACGAGCAGGCCGTCGACAAACTGTTCGGCCCGAAGTTCCTGCTCGAGCGGCCGCTGCTCGAGGCGGTCAGGGCCGGCGAGGGAGCCGTGCTGCTGATCGACGAGATCGACCGCGCCGACGACGAGTTCGAGGCCTTCCTGCTCGAGGTGCTTTCCGACTTCCAGATCACGATCCCTGAGATCGGCACCATCAGGGCGGACACGGCGCCGGCGGTGATCCTGACGTCCAACCGGACCAGGGAACTGCATGACGCACTTCGCCGGCGCTGCCTGTACCACTGGATCGGCTACCCGTCGGCGGAGCGCGAGGTCGAGATCGTGCTGGTCCGGGAGCCCGCCGCGGCTCAGGCGCTGACCAGGAAGGTGGTCGCAGCGGTCCAGCGGCTGCGCGAGCTCGAGCTGGCCAAGCCGCCGGGCGTGGCGGAGACCATCGACTGGGTGCGGACCCTGGGCTTCCTGGGCGAGACCGAGCTGACGCCGCAGGCTGCGCAGGACACCCTCGGCGCGGTCATCAAGGATCGCGATGACCTTGATCTCGTCCGCGACAACCTGGAGGAGATCACCTCCGGTGCCTGACCAGGCCCCGTTCGCGGGCGTATTCGTGGACTTCGCCAGGGAACTGCGCGCGGCCGGCCTCGCTGTCGGGACCGGAGACGTGCTGACCTACAGCTCGGCCATGGCCCCGCTCGACCCGGCCGACCTGCTCGACCTGTACTGGGCGGGGCGGACAACGCTGGTCAGCAGGCGCGACGACATCGCGACCTACGACCGGGTGTTCCGCCAGTTCTTCCTGGGAGACGACCAGGGCAGTCCGCTGGCGCTGGTGCTGCGGGCCACGTCGGCAGCCGAAGGCGACGTGCCGCTGGTGATGCCCGGCACCGAGCCGGGTGACGGCGAGGAAGAAGAGCAGCCGGTACTCGGCTGGATGGCGTCCGACGTCGATGCGCTGAAGCACAGGTCGTTCGCCGCGTGCACGGAGGCCGAGCTCGCGGCGCTGCGCAAGATCATGGCGACGATACGGCTGACGCCACCACGGCGGCGGACCCGCCGGACCGCCGCGGCGACGTCGGGTCGTTCCCCTGATATGCGCAGGATGGTCAGGGAGTCGATGCGGATGCACGGCGAGCCCGGCGAGCTGTACTTCCGGCGGCGCAAGGTCAAGCTGCGCCCCCTGGTGCTGATCCTCGACGTGTCCGGCTCGATGAGCGACTACTCGCGTCACCTGCTGCAGTTCGCGCACACCGCCAGGCACGCGGCGAGCAGGGTCGAGGTGTTCTG
>JASIGS010000761.1 GCA_030052355.1 Streptosporangiaceae bacterium
ACGAGGCCGCGGGCTTCGATCATCGCTCTACAGCGAACGGCACGGCGAGGTCGACGCCGGGATCGCTCGGCCCGGCCGCGAGATAGGTGGTGCGCAGGCCGAGGTCCTCGGGCTCGAGGGCAAGAAGCTCGCCCTCGTGCTCGCGCTCCTGCTCCCGGATCCACGCATCCAGTGACTCGCAAGCGAACTGCCACTGCACTGCCCCGTACCCGGCTGGCAGCGCGACGAACGCCTCCTCGTGGGCCGGCTCGGTTCGCAACGTCAGCTCCGGATAGTGCTGGGCGAGCACGTGCGCTTCCCCCGCGGGAACCGGCCTGCACCATTCGATCAGGCCGTCGCCATCGGCGCTCGGGTGGCTCCAGTAGATGCAGAAGGACGCGCCTTCTCGCCCTTCGATCCTCGAGAGCGGGCGCTCGCGCAAGATCGCGATGAACTCCTTGCCGAACGCCCATTGCCCCTGCTCGTCGACGTTACGTTTCAGGCAGAGCAGGCTCCGCTCGGGCATCTCCCGCATGCCGACTTCGTACATGACCGACCTCTTTCCCCTCAATCGGTTTACGAGGTAGTCGGCGAGCTCGCGCCGCGCGTCATGCGCGGACTCGACCTCCCGCCAGTGCACCGCTATCCGCTCGGCGGCATCGGCCGGATCGCAGGCGAGCAGTTCCCTGATCGCCGCGAGCGGCAACTGCAACTGCCGCATCATCACGACAAGGCGTGCCTCATCGACCTGACCCAGGTCGTAGTAGCGATAGCCAGACGCCTGATCGACGCGCGAAGGCACCAGCACGCCGAGTTCGTCGTAGAGGCGGAGTGCCTTCAGGGAAAGGCGGGACCGTCGTGCGAACTCTCCGATGCTGACTTCTTCCACGGTGACTCCCTCAGTGCCAGGCCGACTCGACCCGGCAAAGCGAGTGTGCGGGCTCCCGCAGGGTGAGAGTCAAGGCTGCCGGCCGCCAGCCATCTCTCAGTAGCGGGGTTGACATTTGTCATCGCGAGCCGGTGAACGAGGGCACTACTCCGCACGGGGCACAGCGTGACACCGTCCTGTCCATGACGCCTATGGACACTTCCGCCGACGGGATCGCGCTGTCCCCGCTATCCAAGACCTGCGGTGACGTGCGCGCCTCGGCGCCGAAGAACGCCGTCACGCATCCTCGGTCGCGGCCGGCCGCAGCGCCTGTAGAGCGGCAGTACTGGGCGGACAACCTGCGCGTGCTTGTCATCGCCGCGGTGATCGTCTTCCACACGGCCACCGCGTACCTTGGCGGCACAAGCTGGTACTTCATGCAGCGGGCCACGTCGAGTGTCTGGGCGACCGTGAGCTTGCCGGCTGAGGTAGTCGCGGTCTTCGCGCTGGGCCCTCTGTTCCTGGTTGCTGGCTGGTTCTCTGCCCGTTCCCTGGCGCACAAGGGAGCTGGCGCGTTTGCCCGCGCGAGGCTGCTGCGGCTTGGTATCCCGCTGATCACCTTCATCTTCCTGGTCAACGGGCTGGCCGGCTACGTGGGTCAGCTCGGGCAGGCCCGCCACGCGAGCCTGGCAGATGTGCTGGGTACGTCATTCGGGCTGGGGCCGATGTGGTTCGTGGCAGCTCTGCTGACGTTCTCCCTGGCCTACGCCCTGCTCCGGCGTCTGCGTGTGCGATCAGTTCAGCGCCCGTGGTCCGCGGTACAGGTGATGGTGGCCGCCGGAGCCCTGATCGCCGTGACCGGCTTCCTCGCGTGGCGGTGGTGGCCGCTCGATGACGGCAATGCGTTCCTGAGCGCGCGATTGGGAGAGTGGCCGCAAGGAGCGGTGTTGTTCGCCCTCGGTGTGTGGGCGGGCGAGACCGGGCGCCTGGAAGACCTGACAGCCCGGGCAGCCAAGCTCGGCTGGATCGCCCTTGGCGCGACTGCCTTGCTGGCGGTCTCGCTCGGCTACGAGAACGCACGAGGGAACCTGGACGCGGCGCTGCAAGGCGCGAACTGGCCGACCATGCTGATGACAGTCCTGTACGGCATCATCTCCGTCGCCTTCACGGTGTGGTTCACCGCCCTGATCCGGGCGCGGTGCTCCGGTGTTGGCCCGCTTCGCGCCAAAGCAAGCCGGGCGTCGTACGCGACCTACTTCCTGCACCCCGTGGTGATCACCGCGATTATGGTGCTGTTCGCATCGCTCACGCTGGCTCCGGAATTCAAGTTCCTCATCGTGGCCGTGGTGGCGGTCCCAGCCTGCTACCTGGGCGGCTACGCGCTGGCCCAGCTTCCCCGAATCCTTAAGGCACTCCGGACCGCGAGCAGGCCAGCAGCACAGGTCCCCCGCAGCACATCTCTAATGGGAACCTGCAGCTCGCGGCCCTGATCAGCCAGTCCGAGCCAGGTGTGCGACACAACCGAACACGACCCGCTGGCGTCGTAGCGGATGGCTGGGCCGCCACGAGCCTGCCACCGCTAGCTGGAGTGGAGACGTGCGATGTTGGAGATGCGTTCCCGTACGACAGGCCTCTGCATAGCGGTCGCGCTGGCCGTCGCGGGATGCCTCGGTGCTGCCGCCGCGTACGGGACGGCGACGGCCGGCACCAGCAGGCATGTTGGCTCCAAGGGGCCTACCGCCAGCGAGTCGGCCGCCAGCGAGACCGTCGACGTGATCGACCTGGCGGCAGCCGACCTCGGGCTGGTGGGGCTCGGCACCGTCGCGCAAGGCACCGGGTCTGCGCGCCTGGTACTCACCACCGACAACGGCCGGAAGTTCACCGACATCGGGCCGAAGACCGCGGTCGACACATCTAGCAACGACGTCTTCTTCCTCAATCGCGAGGACGGCTGGTTCGTCGTGTACCACATCAGCAACGATGCCGACACGCTCTACCGGACCACCAACGGCGGGAAGACCTGGCACGCCTACGCCGCGCCCGGCCACGTCCAGGCCGCCGGCAGTGCCGACACGGTGCAGTTCATCTCACCCGCGGACGGCTGGCTGCTCTGGCTCGAGCCCACCGCGCCGGCGGAGATGCTGGAGATCACCACCAACGGGGGCGCCACCTGGAAGGTCGTCTCGAGCCTGCACCCAGCCAGGGGCCAGGGCGTCCTGCCGGAACTCGGCGAGGTGCGATTCGAGCCGAACGGGACCGGCTGGCTTGGCGGCGGACCGTACAGCCAGGCGCTGTATCGCACCTCTGACCATGGCCGGACATGGAAGCGCGTCAGCATCAGCGCGCCGGCTGGGGCGGTCTTCGGCCTGCCCTCAACATTCGGCGCGACGCTGATCGAGCCCGTCACGGTGGGCACCGGCCTGGCCATCTACCGCAGCACCGACAGCGGCGTCCGCTGGTCCAAGGTGTCTTCGCTAGCAGACGCCGGCACGGCCGGCGGCTGCGGCCCCGGCGGCATGCTGACAGTCAGCATCCCGGCGCTGAAGGTCGGCTGGCTCGCGAGCGTCCGGGCTCGGCGCACCGTGGTCTACCGAACGACCGACAGCGGGCTGCACTGGGCGAGGACCGGGACCGGCTGGCCCGTCCCCGCGGACTCCTGCGAGGCACCGCAACTCGAGGCGGTCAGCGCGAGTCAGGCCTGGGTGATTCCCGTCGGCACGGATCACGTCTACGCGACGGGCAACGGCGGCGTGACCTGGCGCCGGATCGACACGGCGGCGGTGGCCGCCGGCGGCTGAGGCGTCCGGAGTCCTAGTACTCCAACCGCACTTCGTGATTCTTCCTTAGCGGTAGGGCGTCAGGTCGGCCCTGGGGTAGCGCGTTTGGGTGTCGGCCAAGGTCTGCGCGTCCCAGTACGGGTCGCCGGGAGCGGGCCATCCGAACACCGACCGCTCCCGGGGGGTCGCCCGCTCGACGATCTCGGACCAGCCTGGTTGCGTCGCGCGCTCGGCCCAGGCGACCCTGCCCGTCCAGCGCGGTCCCCACGCGTCGTAGTTGACGAGGAGCGCAAAGCGGGTTGAGCGTTCCCCGGTCATGGCCGAC
>JASIGS010000762.1 GCA_030052355.1 Streptosporangiaceae bacterium
TGCCGGGCAACGGCGCGGCGTCGGCCATCGATCAGGCCGAGCCGGCCGGTTCCGTGGGGGCAGCCAGCGCGTCGGGCCGCCCGAAGTCGGTGGTCGGCTACGTGCCGCCAGCGGTGGCCGCGCCGGTAACCCGCCCCGAGGCCGTGCCGCGGTTCGTGCGGCCGTCGTCGATGCCGCGCCACACGCCGGAACCGCACCGTTCCGAGTCGCCGCGCTAAGCGCGCTGTGACCAACTGCCTACCGTCTCTTTACCGACGGAAAACGGCGTCGTTACCGCCTCTGACCTGCGACTATGGGGTGCCCGGGAGCGCGATTCGTCACCTTAGGTAACCCGGCGGACATATGGTCGGGGGCGCTTGTGATATCTTTCACGAGCACCCTGTCGCAGTCTGGAGCGGGGTACGTGATACGTTGCGCTCACCTGACCAGATTGAGTCAGCGGGGCACTGCCATAGACGGGGCTACAGCACCGCTACCCTTCGCCTTAGCTGGGTGACCAGCTCTCCTAATAGCATCCGGAGCGTTGCAGAATGCTGGCGAACTACGCCAAGATCGCCCGGCGGTCGGGCGCAGTCGCGCTCGCCGTTGCCGCGGTGATGGCGGCGATCTGCGCAGCGGTCGGCGGCTCGAAAGGCCTGCTCGGCGCGGGCATTGCCGCGGCCATTGTCGCGGGCTTCTTCGGGCTCAGCGTGCTCGTGGTCGGCCGGGCCGCCCGGGTGAGCCCGGCGGCGATGATGGGTGCCGCCGTCTTCACCTACTTGTTCAAGATCATCGTCCTGCTCATACTCGTCGGGCTGTTCCAGAACACCACGGACTTCAACGGGAAGCTGTTCGGCATCACCGCGGTCGTCCTGGTGCTCGTCTACAGCGCCGCGCAGGTGCTCTGGTCGATGAGGCTCAAGGCGTTGTACGTCGAGCCGGACGGAGAACGTTGAAGCGTGGCCGGGACTTCGATGCTGGACGGCGTAACGCGGCCCATGGTCAGCGGCGCGCACGACTGGCCGGGTACGGGGGAACTGGAGAACGTTGATGGCGCGCGGCAAGCAGTCAGCCGAGTACCCGGCGGCCGCACGGCGGCCGAGAGAGTCAGACGGCTGGGCGATCATGAGCTACATGCTCACCGGCATGATCGTCTACGGCGGGATCGGCTGGCTGGTCGGCCACTGGACCCGGATACCCGTGCTGTTCCCGGTCGGGATGATCCTCGGGCTCGCGCTGGGGATCGTGCTGATCGTCTACCGCGTCACCCGTTCTTGACTGCGCTGGGCCGCTCGCTGCCGGAGAACGGTGCGCGGCGGGGGACTAATGAGAGGGAGCCACGGTGAGTGACGCCAGCCTGCTCGCGCCCGCGAGGACGTGCACCGAGGCGAACTCTCATCTGTTCAGCGGCTGCCCTTACCCGGCGCCATCCTTCATATCCGGCTTCATCTATCAGCCGGTTTTCAAGATTGGCATCTTTGAGGTCACCAAGCCGATGCTGCTGGTGGTACTCGCGGTGGTGCTGATCCTGACGTTCTTCTGGTTCGCGTTCCGGCAGCCAAAGCTCGTTCCGCGCCGCTGGTGGGGAGCACAGAACATCGGCGAGGTCGCGATCCTGACGGTTCGCAACCAGATCCTGCGGCCTCAGCTAGGCAGCAAGGGCGATAAGTACCTGCCGTTCCTGGCTTCGCTGTTCTTCTTCATCTGGATCCTGAACCTCTTCGAGCTCATTCCGGTGCTGCAGTTCCCGGTCATGTCGCTGTTCGCTTTCCCGCTGTCGCTGACACTGATCGTGTGGCCTACCTACCTGTTCATCGGCATGAAGAACCAGGGGCCGCTCGGCTACTTCAGGAACATGGCGGTCCCGTCCGGCGCGCCCTGGTGGATCCTGCCGCTGCTGTCCCCGATCGAGCTGCTGTCCAACATCTTCGTCCGGCCGTTCACGCTGTCGATCCGGCTGATGGCGAACATGCTGTCCGGCCACCTGCTGCTGCTGGTGTTCGGCATCGCCTCCTGGTACCTGGCTAGCTTCTCCATCGGGCTGCTGTTCGCGGCGACGTCGTTCGTGGTCTACCTGCTCGTCTTCACGCTCGAGATCCTGATCACGTTGCTGCAGGCATTCATCTTCACGACGCTGACCGCCTTCTACATATCGGATGCGCTTGCGCCGACGCACTAATGCTTATCGATAAATGCCCGCCGGCGCTGTGGCCGGCCTGACAAAAAGGAAACCGAACATGCAGCTCGCGATGCACCTGCATCACCTGCTCTACGTGGCGGCTGGCCCGGTCCAGCTGGGTACGACCAGCAATCCGTACCAGATCCACATCCACAACCTCGGGGCGCTCGTTTACGGCCTCGCGGCGATCGGCCCCGGTATCGGCATCGGCCTTGTCTTCGGCAACGCCATTCAGGCGATGGCGCGCCAGCCCGAGGCGGCCGGCCAGATTACGACCTACATGTGGATCGGCTTCGCGCTGACCGAGGCGCTGGCCCTGATCGGCATCGCGGTCCCGTTCTTCATCACCTGACCGAGCCCAGGAAAGGTTGCGGGTAATGCACCTGCTGGCATTTAGTTCACCGCTGCAGCAGCCGACCAATCCGCTGGCCCCGAGCCCGGTCGAGCTGATACTCGGCTTCATCGCGTTCTTCATCGTGTTCGGGGCGCTCGCGAAGATCCTGCTGCCCAGGGCCGGCAAGATGCTGCGGGAGCGCACCGACCAGATCGAGGGCGGCCTCGAGCGCGCGAAGGACACGCAGGACGAGGCCGAGCGCACGCTGGCGGCGTACAAGGCGCAGCTAGCCGAGGCGCGGCACGAGGCCGCGCGCATGCGCGAGCAGGCCAGGGAAGAGGGCGCGCAGATCATCGCCGAGATGCGCGAGGAAGCCCAGGCGGAGGCCCGGCGGATAACCGAGGCGGCGAGTGCTCAGATCGAGGCCGACCGCCAGCAGGCGTTCGCCTCACTGCGAGCCGAGGTCGGTGCGCTGTCCGTGCAGCTCGCCAGCAAGATCGTGGGCGAGTCGCTGGAAGACGAGGCGAGGCAGAGCAGGGTTGTCGACAGGTTCCTCGCTGACCTCGAGGCCAGCCAGGGCGCTTCGTCGGGGGCGCGGGCGTCGTCATGAGGGGCATCAGCAGGGCATCGCTCGCGCAGGTCGAGGAGCAGCTCGAGCCGCTGACGGCCGCGCCGCAGCAGGCGAACGCCCTCGGCAACGAGCTGTTCGCCGTCGCCGGGCTGCTGGCGAGCCAGCCTGCCCTGCGCAGGGCGCTGACCGATCCATCCCGGCCGGACAGCGCGCGGGCGGGCCTGGCCTCTGCGCTGTTGTCCGGCAAGGTCAGCGACGACTGCCTGAGCATGATCAGGTCGGCCGCGGCGGCTCGCTGGTCCGCGCCGGGCGACCTGGCCGATGCTGTCGAGCAGCTCGCGGTCCAGGCGATCGTCGCCGCGGCCGAGCACGAGGGCAGGCTCGATGAGCTGGAGGAC
>JASIGS010000763.1 GCA_030052355.1 Streptosporangiaceae bacterium
GGACAGTGTCGACAGCGCGGACAGGGCGCGGGCGACCAGCGGGGCTGGCCTGGCGGGGTTTGTCACCGTGACCACGCCGGTGATGCGGCTCGTGCGGCCGAGCAGGAAGGCCAGCGTGGCGTACGCGTCCAGCCGGTCGCCCAGGTACGGGTGGTCGGCGAGGGAGAACAGGTCCAGGCCAAGTACGTCTGCCTGGCCCACGAGCTCGAGCATCTCCGGCACCTGCCCGGCGTCGACACCGTTCCACGCGCCGAGCCCGGCTCCGAACAGGACTGTCCGCTCTGGCATCACGCGCCTCCTCGTTGCAACGACCGCAACGTGCGGCGCTCCCGGTTTATTCGCCGGGAGCGCCGCACCCGCGTTCACTTGCTCGAGTTCGCCACAGTCGGCTCGGTCGATCTCGTGGCGGGCCGAGACGGCCACCACACTCGCTGTCCGATGGACAGGAACGCGGCAGGCACCAGCACGGTGCGCACCAGCAGGGTGTCGAGCAGGACACCGAGCGCGACCGCGATCCCCACCTCGGCGACGGGCGCGTCAGGCAGCCGGGTGAGGTCAAGGAAGGTGGCGGCGAGAACGATGCCGGCCGCCGTGATGACGCCGCCCGTGACACCCAGCCCCCGCAGTGTGCCCGCCCGCAGGCCAGCTTGCTGGGACTCCTCGCGGATGCGCGCGCTCAGGAAGATGTTGTAATCCACGCCGAGCGCGACCAGGAAGATGAAGATATACAGCGGGATCTGCGACTCGATGCCCGGATACCCGAGGCCGTGGAACAGCAGGTTCGCCAGTCCGAATGACGCGGCGAAGCTCAGCGCCGTGGTGGCGACGAGCAGCACCGCCGCGACAATGGCCTGCAGCAGCAGCGCGATGATCACGAGGATCACCAGCAGCACGAGCGGTATCAGCAGCAGCGCGTCGTGGTGCGCTGCCTGATTGGTGTCGAACTGGATGGCAGGCCCGCCGCCCACGAGCGACCCGGGAGCGTCCATGCCGAGCCGGTCGCGCAGGTCCTGGATCACGACGCCCGCCCTGGCTCCGTACGGCGGGACAGACAGCGTGACCGAGTATCGCGCGTAGGAGCCCACCGGGGTGGCCGACGCGACCGAGGTGATGCCCGGAGTGGCCCGGGCGGCGGCCACAGCGGCGGCCGCCTCGTGGCGCGGGGTGAGCAGGTCCAGCGGGTCGAACGCGCCGACCGGGTAGTGCGCGGCCAGCAACTGCTGGCCGGCGACGCTGCCCAGGTGACCCTTGACGGTGCTGGCCGGCGAGTTGTCGAGGTGCAGGGCCGCCAGGCTGACGCACGCCGCGCCCAGCAGCACCACGGCCGCGACCGCCACGGGGACCGGGCGGCGGGCAACCCGCGTTCCTATGCCAGACCAGATACGGGACTCGTCGCGTCCGGCGACGCCCGGGCGCGGGGCGTGCGGCCAGAGCGCTCCGCGCCCGAAGACGAGCAGCAGGGCAGGCAGGAACGTGGTCTGCGCGAGCAGAGCCGCGACGATCGAGACGGCGCCGACCGGGCCGAGGCCGTGCAGGGAGGCCGACTGCGCCGCGAGCAGGCACAGCATCGCGCAGGTGACCGTGCCAGCCGAGGCGATCAGGGTAGGGAACGTGCGCCGCAGGGCGACTGCCATCGCATCTTCCGCCGCGGCGTGATGCCGCAGTTCCTCCCGGTACCGATGGACCAGCAGCAGCGCGTAGTCGGTGGATGCCCCGATGACAAGCACGACGAGGATCGCGGCCGAAAGGGTGCTGACGGTGAGCCCGGCGTTCGCCACGCCGTGCGCGCCAGCCTCGGCGATGACAAGCGCCCCCAGGGTGCCGAGCAGCGGGAACAGCCACAGGAACGGACGGCGGTAGACGAGCAGCAGGATCACCACGATGATCCCAATGGCGGTGAGCCTCAGGTCGGTGAGCGCCTTGTTGCTGACACCGCTGTCAGAAACGATCGCCGCCGTCCCGGTCACCCCGGCCTGCAGGCCCGTGCTCCGCGCGCCCGTGTTCCGCAACGCCATGTCCACCGCGTGGCGGACCGACTTGACCGCGTTCGAGTCGTAGGAGTACTCGCTCCCGGCGGCCGTGCTGACGTACGCCGCGAAGTAGACCGCCTTCCCGTCGGCCGAAGGGACCGGGGTCCCGGGCGCGCTGAGTCCTGGCACCGTACCGGCCAGCCGCGCGACTGAGGCGTGCGCCGAGGCTATGGCGGTCGCGTCGGCGGCCGTCAGGCCGGTCGACCGGGCGAACACCGCGATCACCGGGTCGACATCCGCGCCAGGATGGCGCTCTGCGGCCTGCTCGAGCTCGACGACCTTCGTCGAGTCGGCGCTGGCCGGGAGATAGGCCTCGGCGGTGCTGTTGGTCACCTTCGACAACCCGCTGGCCAGCGGGTTGAGGGCCACGACGGCGAGCACCCAGACGATCACGACCGGCCAGCGCAGCCAGCGCAGCGCCCGGCCGAACCTGTCTTCCGGGCGCGGCCGCCCGCCGCGGCGGGCGGGCGCGGTTGGCGGGATGGACATCGCAGTTCCCCCTCAGGGTCGATGAGTCGGGGTTGCCCCCGGAGCACGCCCTCCATCTCACTGTGGCAAGGCGAGCGCCGCGTCGGCCCGCCGGGCTGATTCCGGGCGTAGCGCCGGCATGAGACCCGGTATGAGCCCGAAGGGATTCTCATACCGGGGACCAGCCCGGGCTCCGATGTCCCGGCGCCCGGCGCGGCCTAGCGTCGAAGTCGTTCCTCGCCAGCAGGGCCAGGGCCTAGGCAGGAGAGCTGACATGAGCATCGAACGACACCGGCAGCGCCGGGTCCTCGCCGTCGTCAAGTGCCTCGTTGCGGGCATCGTCCGGCACTGCTGCACCGGGCGGCACCGGGCGATAATAGGGCCATGCGGGGCCTGAACTGGACGGCGCGGATAGCCGTGCTCGTGCTCGTGGGGATCTATATCTTCGCGCTCCTGCCCGGCTACCCGGCCATCAAGATCGCCGCTTTTGTCGTCTCGGTGCTGAGCACGGCGGTATGGGGCCTTGTCGAGTACTCGCAGGAGAGCCACGATCGGTACTCCTTCTTGCTGCCGTACGCCCTAGGCGCCACCACGGTCCTGTGCGCCCTGGCCTCGATCACCACCAACGGCGGCCCGATACTCGCGCTCGCATTCCTCGCCGCGCTGGCGGCCGGGCGATATGTCAGCCTGACGGCAGGCTGGATCATAGTCGCCTTGGCAACCGTCGTCGTCGCGGTGGCCGAGCTTGACAACGCGACATACCAGTGGGGAACGGTTGGATCAGTCGCGCTCGCCGTTATCGGCGCCATGCTGATCGGGCAGAACCTCCGCGCCTACCGAGTGAGCGCAGAGCAGTCGGCCAGGCTGCTCGCGCAGGCAGAAGAGCTCCGGCAGGAGCAGGCGAGGGCCGCCGCGCTCGATGAGCGAGCCAGGATCGCCCGCGAGGTGCATGACGTGCTCGCGCACTCACTCGGCGCCCTCGGACTGCAACTCCAGGTCGCTCGCGCCGTACTGACCGACTCAGACGACGTGCCCAAGGCCGTGGAGCTCATCGACCAGGCTCGCCGGATGGCCTCGGACGGGCTCAGGGACACCCGCCGCGCCGTGTACGCGCTGCGCGGAGACATCCAGCCGCTGCCAGCGGGCCTGGCCGAGCTCAGCGCCAGCCACCAGCGCCAGCACGGCGCGCCGGTGCGCTTCGAGGTCAGCGGGCAGCCACGGTCACTGTCGCCCGACGCCGGTCTCGCCATCACCAGGGCCGCACAGGAGGCGCTGGTCAACACCGCCAAGCACGCTCCGCGCCAGCCGGTTGACGTACGGCTCGACTACACCGGGGACAGCACCCGCCTGGTGGTGACGAATCACCTGGCGGAGAACGGAGCTAACGATCACGAACCGGAGCTGGCCACCGTGAACGGCGGCTACGGGCTCGCCGGGATGCGCGAACGGCTGCTGCTTCTCGACGGCGCGCTGAGCGCCGGGCGGAAGGGGAGCGACTGGGTCGTGGAGGCGATGGTGCCACAGTGACGGGAGGTCGGTTAGTGTCCGGGACCGATCCGCTGCCGACGCTGCGGATCGTCGTCGCTGACGACCAGGCGAGCGTGCGCGAGGGCCTCGCGGTCATGCTCGGCCTGCTGCCTGACATCGATGTGGTCGGCTCGGCCGCCAACGGCCAGGAGGCACTGGACCTGGTCGCCGCCGCCCGGCCCGACGCGATCCTGCTCGACCTGAACATGCCGGTTCTCGACGGCACCGAGACCACGAGGCGGCTCAGGGCCCTCCATCCGGACGTCGCGGTCGTCGTGCTGACCACCTATGCCGACGACACCTCCGTGCTGGCCGCGCTGCAAGCTGGCGCGCGCAGCTACCTGACCAAGGACGCGGACCGCGCGGATATCGCCCAGGCACTGCGCAGCGCCGTCACCGGGCTGTCGGTCCTCGATCCCGCCGTGCACGCCACGCTGGTCGCGGCCGCCGCGGGGCGGCAGGGAAAGCCGGGCGCGCGCGAACTGCCCCAGAAGCTGCCCGACGGGCTCACGCAGCGCGAGGCCGAGATCCTCTCGATGATCGCCGCCGGCATGACCAATCCGGACATCGCCGCCGAGCTGTTCCTGAGCGCGCACACCGTCAAGAGCCACATCAACCGCATATTCGCCAAGACCGGATCGGCCGACCGCGCGGCCGCGATCCGTTACGCTCGCGATCACGACCTGGCCTGACGTCGGAGGGGGAGTCAGATGCGCACGCCAGGGCCCGAGTCCGGCGAGACTCCGCCTGGCGCCCGCGACCACCAGGACGGCGCGCGGCGCTTGTCGTGGTCGGACTTCGGTCCGGCTGGCCACACCGGCGGTCGCCGGGACGAGCGGGGATACGACGCCGGGGGCCATGTCCGGCTGGTGTTTCCCGGCCGGGGGAGAGCAGGACAGGCCGACGCGCCGGCGACCGGCAACGGACGGGTCGCGGGTGCGGACGGCAGTGGCCCGGAGATCACGCGTTCCCTTCCTGATGGCGCGAATGGCGCGGACGGCAGCTACGGCCCTGCCGACATCGGGCTGCTCGCGGACGCCGACGCGCCGACACGCGTCTACTCCTTCAAGTGGCAGCCGACGCAGGCGGGACCTGGCTGGTACCCGCACCCGCAGGAGACCGGGCCTGCCACCGCCGCCCGGGACGAGGCGGCACCGTCGATCGTCTCCTCCAGCGGCGTCATGGCGGTCGGCACGCTGGCGTCGCGGATCAGCGGCATGCTGCGCACGCTCGTGCAGGCCTGGGCGCTCGGCGCCGTGGCACTGTCGAACGCCTACAACAACGCCAACACGCTGCCCAACGTCGTCTA
>JASIGS010000089.1 GCA_030052355.1 Streptosporangiaceae bacterium
CATAGTTAGCAAGACTAATGATTCAGGCTAAAGAAGATGACGACGCCACAGCTAACCAGGTCGGACGCGGGGCTAGCCGCATCCCTACGGATATCGATCAGCAGGCTCACGCGCAGGCTGCGCGCGGAACGGGCGAAGGGCCCGGAGCCAGACCTGTCCGATACCCAGCTCGCCGCGCTGGCGACGCTGGAGCGACGCGGCGCGATGACGCCCGGCGAGCTGGCCGAGCACGAGAAGGTGCAGCCGCCGTCGATGACGCGCGTAGTCGCCGTGCTCGAGGATCGCGGCCTGGTGACGCGAGCGCCGCACCCGACGGACAGGCGGCAGGTCGTGCTCACCGCCACCGCACACGGCCAGGAGGTCGTGCAGCAGTCGCGACTGCTCAGGGAGGCCTGGCTAGCGAAGCGGCTCAGGGATCTCAGCCCGCAGGAGCGGGCGACACTGCGCGCGGCGGCGCCAATCCTGGAGAAGCTGAGCCAGTCCTGACTCCGGGGCGACGGGGCGGCCGGACGTTCGGCTCGCTGCGGACGCGCAACTACCGGCTGTTCGCGGCCGGGCAGGTCGTCTCCAACACCGGCAGCTGGATGCAGCGCGTCGCGCAGGACTGGCTGGTTCTCCAGCTCACCCACGACAGCGGCATGGCGCTTGGTCTCACGACAGGACTGCAGTTCCTGCCGCTGCTGCTGTTCAGCCTGTGGGGCGGGATGATCGCGGATCGCTACCCCAAGCGGAACATCCTGATGGGGACGCAGGCCATGATGGGCGTGCTGGCGCTCATCCTCGGTCTGCTCGCGCTGACCGGCACGGTCCGCATCTGGCACGTCTACCTGCTCGCGTTCGCGCTCGGCATGGTCACGGTGGTGGACAACCCGACACGTCAGGCCTTCGCCGTGGAAATGGTCGGCCGTGACGCGATGGCGAACGCGATCGCGCTGAACAGCGCGGTGTTCAACCTCGCCAGGATCGCCGGACCAGCCGTAGCTGGCCTCGTGATCGGCGCGGTCGGCACGCCCACTGCCTTCCTGCTGAACGCCGCTTCCTACGGGGCGGTGCTGATCGGCCTGAAGCTGATGCGGCCCGATGAGCTGCACACCGCGCCGTCGGTACCGCGCGCTCGCGGCCAGCTGCGCGAGGCGCTTGACTACGTCCGGGCGAGGCCGGCCCTGTGGATGCCCATGATCCTGCTGTTCTTCGTCTCGACCTTCGGCATGAACTTCCAGGTCACCACCGCGCTGATGTCGCGCACCGTGTTCCACACCGGAGCGAGCGCGTTCGGCCTCGCGTCCGCCGTGTTCGCCCTGGGCGCGCTCGGTGGCGCGCTGGTGGCCGCGCGGCGCAGCCGCCCTACGCTGCGGCTCTTGCTGGCCACCTCGCTGGCCTTCAGCGTGTTCGAGATCTTCTCGGGCATGGCGCCCGGCTACCTGACGTTCTTGCTCGCCCTGGTGCCGACCGGACTGGCCATGCTGACCTTCACCACCGCCGCCAACTCCGGTACGCAGCTCGCCACCTCGGCGGACATGCGCGGTCGCGTGATGGGTCTCTACATGCTGGTGTTCCTCGGCGGCACGCCGCTCGGCTCACCGCTGGCCGGCTGGGTCGCCGAGGCCTACGGCGCCAGGATGAGCGTGATCGCGGGCGGTGTCATATCGCTGGTGGCGACCGTCGCGATCGGCTGGGCGCTGGCCCGCAGCCGGGGCATCAGGATCCGGACGTACCTGCGCCCTGGGGAGCTCGCCAGGCTGACGGCCTGAGCCGCCTGGCGCTGGCCGGAGCTGATACCAATGGCGCATGAGGCTGTTCGTGGCCGTCATGCCGCCACCCCCGGTCCTGGCCGAGCTGACCGCAGCCGTGGCACCGCTGAAGGCAGACCGGCCGGACCTGCGCTGGACGTCCGCGCAGACCTGGCACCTCACGCTGGCCTTTCTCGGCGAAGTGGACGAGGCTCTGGTGCCGGACCTGGCGGCCAGGCTGGCCCGCGCCGCCGGCCGGCATCGGGCTCAGCAGGTGGCGTTCTGCGGCGCCGGCGCGTTTCCCCGGCCGGCGAAGGCACAGGTGCTCTGGGTCGGCTTGCGCGCCGACGACGCGGCCCTGCGTGCACTCGCCGCATCGGTAGCGGCGGCAGCCAGGCGCGCGGGTGCGCCACCGCCCGACGAGGGCAGGAGATTCCGGCCGCACGTGACACTGGCCCGCTGTCGAGGCCCGGCTGACATCAGGCCGCTGGTGGACTCGCTGGCGGGATTCGCCGGGAGCGCCTGGACGGCCGACAAGATCCGGCTGGTCCGCTCCCAGCTTGGCCAGGGTCCGCCCAAGTACTCCGAGCTCGAGAGCTGGCCACTTCGCCCGGACGGCTGATCGGCTCCGGGTGACCGGCAGCAGCTGGGCCCCGCACGCAGTGCGTGCGGGGCCCAGTCAGGCGTGCCTGCCCGGTCAGCCTTCGCGAGCGAAGTCAGCCGCGAGCTTGGCGAAGTTCGGCGTGCCGAGGCCAGATCCGGCGTTGTAGATCTGGCCGGCGGTGCCGCTGTAGTAGAGGTTGTCGTCGCTGGTGCCGGTGGCGTCCAGCGGGGTGAACGGCGAGTTCGACTGGGCGGCGAACTGGTAGATCGCCGGGTTCCAGAACCCGACCCGGTGACCCAGGTACGAGTCGATCAGCGCGGTCGCGCCGTTCAGCTGCGGTGCGACGAAGCTGGTTCCACCCCAGCTTGACTGCAGTGACCCGCCGCTGCTGAACTCGGAGAAGTACAGCAGGTAGCCGGTCTCCGGGTCGGCGTCGGCGACCACGTCCGGCGTGGCCCGGCCACTGCCGTTGCCGGTCGTCACGCGCGGCTTGGTGTTGAGCGTCCACTCGGTCGGCACGAACACGTTCTCGTAGTTCGTGTAGTCCGTCGGCGTCAGGTACTCGGTCGCGCTGAAGTGGTGCACGTCGGGTACCTGGCTCTGGTACGACGGCGTGGCCTCGTCGACGCTGAACCCGCCGCCGCCTCCGCCGAGCCCCTCGACCTCGATGAACTGAAGCTCCGAGGTGAACGGCTTGCTGGTCAGCGGGTTCTCGAACAGGGACCAGTACGGCCACAGGTAGTCCCAGCCCCAGTCCCGCTGGGCCTTGATGTTGACCGAGACGGTCGAGCTCAGCGGTATGGTGCCGGCCAGGGTCGTGCCGCCAGCAGACGTCGTGTACGGGCTGTCGTCCGGGACGCTGACGGACAGGTTGGTAGAACCCAGGTCGTCAGCCGCCGAGTAGGCGCCGGTGTCGCCGGAGGCGACGAAAGAGCTCTGACCCTGAGCGGCCATCTCCAGGAACACGTCGTTGAACGCCTGGACGTAGTTGGGGTCCTCCTCGCCGGAGTTGATGGCGGACTGCACCACGGTCTCCGACGAGCCCCAGCTGCAGGAAACCGAGTCAGCGACGTCCTGGCTTGCGGCCGTGTAGAACGCGTCGGTGAAGCCAGGGTCGTCGTTCGGCGCCTGGTACACGTCGATGTTGGCGTCAGGCGCCAGGGCGCCGGACTGCTCGACATCCAGCGTCGTCTCACCAGAGCCGGAGTCATCGGTCACCGCACCCGGCCCGCCGTCGACGTTGTCGATGGTGATCCGGTTCGGCTTGGTGGTAATGCCGAGGACGTTGTTCCAGTAGTACTCGGGGTCGGCCGGGTTCAGCGAGGCGAGGGTCACGATCCCGATCGTCGAGCCCGCCCCGGTCGCCCCTGCCTTGTACAGCGGGTCGAGGTTGTACTGGCTGGCGAAGTCCGCCGGCGTCAGGTCGCCGGTCTGCACGGTGCTCGACTTCTGGCTCTTTGCCAGCGCAGGCTTGTGCACCGCCTGGCTGTCGAACGTCGGGTAGTTGTCCAGGCCGAGAACGGCCAGCACGTCGGAGCCCACGCCGGCCGGCAGCAGCGGCGTCCCGGTCGCCGCGTGAATGGTCATCGCCGAGTGGCCGACCCAGCCGTCGGCATTGTCGGCCTTCTGCGCCTTGATCTTGTACTGGTCCTGCTGGACCGACAGCGCGCTGTCGTACTCGCCGGCTGTGCCCGTCGTGTTGACGTTGAGGCCGTCGGCGTATGGGGTGCCCTGGATGCCGAACCTGGCCAGGTAGCGCTCGAGCCCCGCGATGTTGGCACCCGTCTGGCCGTACTGGCTGGCGAACTGCCTGACGGTCAGGTATCCGCCCTGCATGCCGGCCGAGACGTCGGCCTCGAGCGTGCCGAGATTGCGGGGCTTCAGCACGAAGGACACGGTCTCCGGCGTGTCCGAAGGTGTCGTGCCGAAGACGCTGTCACCCTTGAGCACGGCGGTGTTGAAGCCTTGCGGGACCGCGATACTCGCGTGAGTTCGCGGCGATGTGGCGCCGGTTGCAGAGGTCGCTGTGATGCCGAGCACTACCAGCGACCCCGCGGCGCCTGCAGCCAGGAGCGCACCAGCGCGGTGCGACCTGACCCAACTGATGGGCATTGAGATGGTCCTCTCGCCAGGGGGTACGACGAGCACCGCGACGCGCTCCAGGCCCGCCTGTCCGGGGGCAGACGGGCTAAGAGGGGCAATTTGGCGGTGACTAGACAGCACCGTAGCGTATCGGGCACTTCAGCCAATACGGACTAGGCAAACTAATGCATAACGCCCAGTGGCTGTTACGCACGTGCCAGTTGTGACGACCGGTGCCAATGGGTGCGCCAGGCCAGGCCTCCGGTCACATCCGCTCGATCGCGTAGTCAATGCAGTTGGTCAGCGCCTCCACGTCGCCAGGCTCGATGGCCGGGAAGGTTCCGATCCGCAACTGGTTGCGGCCGAGTTTGCGATAGGAGTCCGTGTCCACGATCCCGTTGGCGCGCAGCACCGCTGACAGTGCCTTCGCATCCACGCTGTCGGCGAAGTCGATGGTCACGACCACCTGGGAGCGCTCCGCCGGGTCGGCCACGAAGGGAGTTGCCACCGGCGACTTCTCCGCCCAGTTGTAGAGGATGCCGGACGACGTCGCGGTCCGCTCGGTCGTCCAGGCCATGCCACCCTGTGCCAGCATCCAGTCGACCTGATCGGCGAGCATGATCAGGGTCGCTAGGGCCGGGGTGTTGTAGGTCTGCTGCAGCCTTGACTGCTCGACAGCGACCTGGAGGGACAGGAACTCCGGTATGTACCGTCCGCTCGCGGCGATCTGGCTGATCCGGTCGACAGCCGCCGGGGACAGCAGCGCGATCCACAGGCCACCGTCCGAGCCGAAGCACTTCTGCGGCGAGAAGTAGTAGGCGTCGAACTCGGCCGGGTCCACGGCGATGCCGCCCGCTGCGCTCGTCGCGTCGACGAGGACAAGAGCGCCGTCGTCGGCGCCCGGCACCCGCCGCACCCGCATCGCCACGCCGGTGGAGGTCTCGTTGTGCGTGAACGCGTAGGCGTCAATGCCCGCTTCGGCCACCGGCTCCGGATGGGTACCCGGCTCGGAC
>JASIGS010000090.1 GCA_030052355.1 Streptosporangiaceae bacterium
CTTCACAGCCCACCAGGCTCTGGCAAGGGTCGGCTGTGCGGTCAGCGGCGCAGCCGGGATGGTGGCGGCGGTCATGGTGTCACTCGCTCTCGGACGGGCCTCGACTCCGCGCTGGGGTGCCCGGTCAGGGTCAGGAAGACGTCATCAAGGGAGGGGTGCCGGATGGACAGGTCATCCAGCGCGACTCCGGCTTCGTCGAGGTCGCGGACAAGCCCTGGGAGGCGGCGGGCGGCCTTGGTCACCGGTGCCTGCACTGTCCGGGCTGACTGGCTGACCGACGGCTCGCCGTCGTCGCTGTAGCGGCCGAGAACCTCCGCCGCTGCGGTGATGTTTGCCGCAGCTGCGAGCGTCAGCGCGACCCGCTCGCCGCCGATCCTGGCCTTGAGCTGGTCGGCGGTGCCGTCCGCGATCACGGCGCCGCGGTCGACGACCGCGATCCGATCGGCCAGCTGGTCGGCCTCGTCGAGGTGCTGAGTGGTCAGCAGCACTGTGGTGCCGTCTGCGGCCAGCGCACGCACGGCCTCCCAGGTCACTATCCGGCTGCGCGGGTCGAGGCCGGTCGTTGGCTCGTCCAGGAACAGGATCTGCGGCCTGGTCATCAAGCTGGCCGCCAGGTCGAGCCGTCGCCGCATGCCACCGGAGTAGGTCTTGACCCCTCGGTCGGCGGCGTCGGCTAGGTCGAACTGCGTGAGCAGCTCAGCGGCCCGGCACCGGGCGTGGCGGCCGCTGAGGCGGCCAAGCTGCCCGATCATCACCAGGTTGGCCCGGCCTGTCAGGTACTCGTCCAGGGCCGCGTACTGGCCGGTTAGCCCGATCAGCCGACGGACCTGGGCGGCGTCCTCCAGGACATCATGTCCGTACACCGACGCCCGGCCGCCGTCCGGCCGAAGCAGCGTCGCGAGCACCCGGATGGTCGTCGTCTTTCCGGCCCCGTTCGGTCCCAGCATGCCGAGGATCTCGCCGTGGCCGATCTGAAGGTCCAGCCCGGCAAGGGCATGGGTGGCGCCGAACGACTTGCGCAGATCGGCGGCCTCGACGGCGAAGGCACTCGCCACGGATACTCCCTAGTACGTTGTACGGGAACTCTCGTACGCCGTACTGTACAGTACGATGTACGAGAGTCAAGTCGATTTTAGAAGTGGTCCTGGAGGTGGCGGTCGCCAGATGGATCCAGAGCAGGCGCGACGCAGCCCGACGCCGAGACGGCAGCGCCCCGGGGCCGGTCCCGATAGCATGAGCGGCCGGGCTAGCGGCCGCGGCCGGGCTAACGGCGCCCGCTATCGGGCGCCAGGCCTGGGCGGTTGGCAGGGAGACCCGGACTCGCTGTGGCCGGATTTCGGCACTCTTTGGCCGCCGCAGCCCGCCGCCCGTCGTGAGCAGCAGCGGGCGATGTTGCTGCAGCAGAAGGCACTGAGGCACTCGGACAGCCGGATCCGGCCCAGGCTGACTAGGGATCAAATTGTCGATGCGGCGATCGCGGTCGCGGACGCCGAGGGTGCCGAGGCGCTCAGCATGCGCCGGATCGCTCAAGTCCTCCGGTCCGGCACCATGTCGCTGTACTGGCACGTAGCCAGCAAGGAGCAGCTGCTTGAACTCATGCGAGACATGGTGATGGCCGAGGTGGCGGTAGCCGAGCCGTCCGGCGACTGGCGCGCCGACATGCGCGACCTCGCCGCCAGCATGCGCGGAATGATGCACCGGCACCCCTGGCTCATCGACTTCGTCGGCGGGCGGCGCCCGTTCGGGCCGCAGACGCTACTAAGCCTGGAACGGGCGCTCGCCGCTCTGGCCGAGCTCCCGCTCGAACCGGGAGCGTCCTTCGACATCCTCATGGCGGTCCAGACTTACGTCAGCGGCGCAGTCCTGCGGGAGGTGCAGGAGATCCGCGTGCGCCAAGCTGAGGAGGCGGCCGCGACCGTGGCGGAACCAGCCGACCTCATGGCCAAGCGGGCCGAGTGGCGGGACAGGCTGGCTGCCAGCGGCCTGTTCCCGCATCTCGTCGCGTTCCTGGACGAGGGCATCGACCCGGACGGAGCCGACACCATGGAGGCACGCTTTGCATTCGGCCTCGACTGCCTCTTGGATGGCATCGCCGCCCGAATCAAGAAGTAGCTGTCCGGGGCTGTCGAGACTCAGTAGTAGTGCGCCGCGCGGAGCTGCCGCCGGAGGCGGACCCGGATCAGCGGCCGGTACGTTCAGGTGTGTGGGTGGCATGGCGACCACCAGAAACCGGAGCGCGCGGATCCCTTATAGGGTCCGCACCAGCGCCACCGCCGGGCGGCAGCCGCTTCCGGTTCGCATCACGTCCACGACATCGTGCTGCGCGCCCGGCGCCACCCGGCGAGGTAACAGCCTCGTCGAACGTCCGGATGACCACTATCAGGCCGATTGCCGCAATCGCCGACCGCGCTTCGTAGCCGACCGGAAGATCTCAATAAGGGCGGCTGTACGCCGCGGCGATCACCCGCACTGATGACGAACGCGGGCGCGGCACGCCCAGAAGCGGTGACTGTCAGGCAGTGGCACGGGCAGAGCCGTTGCCTCTGGCTCGGCTTGGTTGCCGCGCAGTAGCTGTCGGGTTGTCCGCTGCGCGCCCTGACACGTCATCGACCGACCGGCTCCCGGCTGGGCAGCTACGAATTTCGGGAGCGAACTGGATCTGGGCGGTTCGACCGTCCGGTGCAGGTTGAGCTGGCGGCGCGGCCGACCCGATCGCCGTGCATGCCCGTGGCGATGGCTTCGACGTCGATGGGCGCGAACGCTCCTTCCGCGATGCCTGCTGTCAGGAACCACGCCAGGGCCGATGCGGCCGCGCGATGCGTGTCGGCGGGTTGGGCCTAGGCGGCAGCTGTGTGGAAAATCGCCTCGTGCAGGCCGCCGCCGAGACCGAGAGCCAAGCACTGGCAGTCTCGGCCGGCATCGCCGTCCTCGGCGTCATCCTGGAGCTGTCTTTCCTGCCAGGAACCTGGCGGTCCGCGCCGCCCGGCGCTGGGACAGGCGAGACGGCTGTCAGAACACCCCGCGCGTGACAAAGGGCATAGCGCAATGGCGCAGCACATGCTGGACGATCCAGACGTCGGCTTCAACCAGCTGGCTCTGTGGCGAGCTGGTGCGCGACCATGGCCGGGTAAGCGGGGCTGGCCGCGAGCAGCTGGTCGTGGGTGCCGGTGCCGGCGACGTGGCCGTCGTCGAGGAAGATGACGCGGTTCGCCGACAACTCCTGGTGGTGCTGGTGATCAGAGAACCTCGATGCGGGCGTGATGAGCGGCTGACTTCTGCAACCTGCTGTCCCAGGTGAGTAGAAAGCAGCCCAGCGTCTCAGCGAGCGCGATATAGGCAGCATCGTAGGCGGCGACATTGTGCCGGAGCTGGAATGCCCGCCCGCGCAAGCCGTCTGATGACGGCCAGCGGTCAACGGTGAGGTCATCGAAGTCGGTCAGCGCGGCCTCCGCACGCGCTGGCGTCAAACGGCTGCCCAGAACCAGGCCGCGCAAGGCTGCTACAACCTCGAAGTCGAGCAGCAGTGGAGCGTGGAGGTCCTCGCCTGACATGCGAGCTCGCATGCCGTCTGCGTCTTCAGCTGCGGTGAGCGCGTCGACTTCTGCTGAGTAATCGATGACGATCATCGCGAAGCCGACCCCGTCGATTTCCCGCTGCGGGCGTCCCGGTCAGGCCGGTGTGATGTCAACCCCGTCGCCGTGACCGTTTGGCCGCCGGCGGCCTGGTCGTCAGCGGCCTGGCAGACCGCCCAGCGCTCGCGGCTGTGATCCCGGTCGAGCAAGTGCTGCTCCGGCCATCAGCAGGAAGTAGCGCACGATCTTGATCGGCCGCCGCTCGCCCCGGGCCGTGACGAACAGGCCGGAGTGGGCGGACAAGTGGCAGGTGAGCATGCTGTGACCGAGTCCGTGCGCACGGCCGAAACCGCGGTAGGCGGCGGTGAAGTCCCGGCGCTCCAGCGCGGCCATGCTGTCGGCCATCGCCGCTTCCCAGGCGGGTGTCACGGCGCCGTCCGGCCAAGGGTGAGTACTGGTCATGGATTCCTCCGATTCGGTAGTGATGCAGCGCCTGCACGAGCGAGCAGCAAAGGAACGACGGCTAACAGGTGGCGTCGGCCTGGGAGGTCGTGGCAGCCCAGGGTCCGCCAGGAGAACCGGGTCCGCCAGCAACAGCGGAGTCGGCAAGCTCGGAATCGGTCGACGCCTGCGGGCCCGCGCCGGCCCGGGCAGCGCCCGTTGCCAGTGAGCTTTGCGGTCCCGCCGCGGGCAGGCGGCGGTACAGCACGGCCAGCGCGATCAGCTCGGCGACGTTGAGAACGGCCTTGCCGACGATCTTGACCGGATCGTGCAGACCGGTGGCCACGAAGCCGGCGGCCGCCTGGACCGCGAGCGCCCCGGCACACGCGGCCATGAGCTGCCGCGCGGATGGCGACGGCCGGTGCACGACCCACCGGACGGTCCCGGCCACGGCGGCGGCAACGATGAGCAACGGCGCCACAAAGGGCAGCCAG
>JASIGS010000091.1 GCA_030052355.1 Streptosporangiaceae bacterium
GCTGCCATCGTGTGTGACAGCAGCTGTCGACAGCCAGCGACCTGGGATAGGCGGAACTCATCATGACAGCCGAGGTTCGGGACGAGCGCACGCCAGCCACGCCGGAGACAGTCGAGTTGCAGTCGGTGGCCGGATTTATCGTGTTCGATCTGCCCGGTGCCGAGACTTCGGCCGGTGGAACGCGCTTGGCCCCGGACGTCACAGTGACTGAAGTCGGCCTGCTCGCGCGCGCGATGACCTACAAGTACGCGGCACTCAGGGTGCAGATCGGCGGCGCGAAGGCGGGCGTGGTCGGTGACCCTCGCGATCGCGCCGGCCGAGCCGCGCTGATGGCCCGCTATTGCGCGGAGATAAGCCCGCTCGTCCAGGCGGGCCGATTCCTGACCGGCCCGGACATGGGAACGTTCGAGGCGGACTTCGCGTCGCTGCGCGCGCATCGGGCGGCGCCAGGTGTGATGAGCGCGGTCATCGACGACGTGCCCTTCGAGGATCTGCTGACCGGGTACGGGGTAGCGGTCGCGGCTGAGACGGCTCTGCGCGCCACCGCCGGCGGTGACTGGGCCGGGCGATCGGCCGCCATCGAGGGCTTCGGGAAGGTCGGCGGCGGGGTCGCGCGCGAGGTTAGCCGGCGCGGCGGGCGCGTGGTCGCCTTGTCCACGGTCGCAGGGAGCATCGCCGATCCGTCCGGGCTCGACGTCGAGCGGTTGCTTGAACTGCGCAGCCGGTACGGCGACGACTGTGTCGCGCGCTACGGCCAGGCAGTCGCTCCGGCGGCTGACCTGTTCAGCGCCGAAGCCGACGTCCTCGTGCCCGGCGCTCGGCCGGGTGTGATCAGCAGCAAGGTCGCGCGATCGCTCGCGGCTGTTGTTCGGGTGGTTGCGCCGGCCGCCAACGTTCCCTACACAAGCGGGGCAGCAGAAGTCCTGCGTGGCCGCGGAATCGCCGCACTCCCCGACTTCGTGTGCAACGCCGGCGCCGTGCTCGGCTACCGATCAGCCCCTGCGGACACGCCTGGCGAGGTCCTCGCCGACGTGGCAGCCAGAATCTCCGAGATCATCTCGGGAGTACTCAGCCACCCGAGCGGACCACTGCTCGGCGCCTGCGAAGACGCAGCCGCCTTCCTGCGCAGCTGGTGGGGGGAACCGCCCGCTCCGCCGTTCGCAGCCTGACCGGGGCGCGATGCTAGGTGACCGAGGCGACCGCCCGGTGGGCTGAGCGCATCGCCAGCCTGGGCATCCCGAGCGCGGCATAGATCAGAATGGCCGCGGCGAAGAACACGTAGGCACTGCCCACCCCCTGCTGCCAGCCAGACCACGCTAGCTCGTGCTGGTGGCCGTGCGGGAACCACCACTGCGGCCCGGCGAAGAACAGCACGATCCCGAGCGCGGCCGCGACCGCCGGGCCTGCAGCCCGGTGCCGCAGCGTCGCGTCCGCCAGCGCGAGCAGCGCGGGAACGCACCACACCCACTGGTGCGACCAGGAGACCGGCGAGATCAGCAGGGCGGCCAGCGCGTTGAGCGAGAGTGCGAGACAGTACTGGTTGGCCGCCAGTGCACGACTCATGCCACGCCAGGCCGCGCCGATGACGATGACTGTCGCTGCCGCCCAGGCGAGGGTCGCCGTGGGGTGGCTGAGTCCGAGCCGGTCAAGTACACCGAGAATGCTCTGGTTGGCGGCGTACGACAGGCCGCCGATCCGGCTGACATCGAACAAGGTCTTCGTCCAGTACTGCACGGAGTCATGCCACGCCACCAGGAAACCGGCACCGGTGGCGACCAGGAAGGACGCAGCCGCTGCGCCGGCCGAGCGCCAGTCCCGCCGCACGACGAAGTAGAGCACGAACGCCGCCGGCGTGAGCTTCACCGCCGCGGCAATGCCAATGAGGCAGCCGCGTGGCCACCGAGTTGCCGCCGCGGGTGTCAGGCAGTCAACCGCCACGAGCGCCATCAGCAGGATGTTGATCTGCCCGTACGCCAGGTTGTTGCGGACTGGCTCGAGAAACAAGGCCGGCGGCAGCAGCCACCAGACCGCACCGCTCGCCCAGGCCGGCGATTGCCCGCCGACGCGGTTCATGCTGCCCAGGCTCACCCGCAGCACCACTGCGAGGAGGCCGACCGAGAGCAGGGTCAGGCCGACGCTTGCTACCGCCATCGGGACGAGTGCCAGCGGGGACAGCAAGACCGCCGCGAGCGGTGGATAGGTGAACGGCAGCTTGACGCCCGACATCGTGAGCGGCAGCTGGCCGTAGAGAAACCTGCCGTCAAGCCAGGCCCGGCTGCCTATCCGGTACACGTTCAGATCGATCCGGTACGGGCCGAACGCGAGGCCGTGAGCGTGCGGGAAGGAGATGACTAGCGCCACGCACGCGAGGTTGACGGCGATGAGCGCCAGCCGGCCGCCGTGCGTGCCGGGACTGCGGAGCAACTCCACCTTTGGTCGTCTGATGTTCGGCTCGGGCGCGTACGCCAGCGCCGTGATCCCGCTCGTGTCATCCTTCATAGCGGTCGCCTTCTCGCCCCCGAACTCAGCGGCCCCAACAGGTCTCAGACTTTCTATCCCTTTTCGCCGCTCACGGCGGCGTCCAGGACCGTCACGATGCTAGCCGGGCTGGCCCGCCACCCGGCGCAGCAACCCGGCCGTGTTCGTCGGCTGCTGATTGCCAGTCCACGCGACGTACTGGTCAGGTCGCACGAGAATGTAGCGGCTCCCGTACGCGGCAGGGGAGCCGTCGCCGGTGTCGATCACCACGCGCACCGGTATCCGGAGCGCCCTGGCCGCATGCCGGAACGCGGTGACCGGTCCGGGATCCTCGGTGCAGGCAACCAGCGTGTAGGAGCGCCCGAGTCGCTCGAAGATGTTGCCGCCCGAGGACAGCACCGCCGGGGCGAGGTGGTGCCCGGGCTGCGCCTCGAAGGTGTGCTGGCCGCGGACACTGCAGGTCGAGCCGACCGGTCCCCAGACAATGGACGAGCCCTCGTAGTGCGGCTCGTAGGACGCGGGCGCGGTCTCTCCCGACGTCAGGCCGCCCCACGCCCGTTCGAATTCGGTCCCGTCGCGATACGGGCTGTAGCGGGCGAGGAATTCTCCGTCTCTCGCGATGCCGTCCGTGATCGCCTGCCCGGTTTCGACGAAGATGGGCCGTCGCTCTTCGGCATAGCTGTCGAGCAGTCCCGGTCCGCCCCACCCGTGCAGCACGGCAGCAAGCTTCCACCCGAGGTTGACCGCGTCCTCCAGGCCGGTGTTGAGGCCGAAGGCTCCGTAGGGCGGATGGCTGTGTGCCGCGTCACCGGCGATGAACACGCGGCCGTGCCGATAGGTGTCGGCACCCTCGACGCGCAGGTCCCAGAAGCCAATGTGCTGAAAGTCGCAGGCGATCGGGAACCCGGCGGCGCGCTCGATCACGGCGTGCGTATCCAGGTTGTCGGTCGTCGCGCCCTTGGGTACCGGGGCGTGGAAGAACCAGCCATCGGTCGTGTCCACCCGCCCGAAGAACCACCAGTACCCCTTGAGCTCCGGATGCAGCACCCGGTACGTGGTCCGGGCCGGGAACCGTTCCAGGCCAGCCTGCAGCTCCCGCGACCGGAAAACAGCCAGCACCATCCGCTGGTCGAAGTCCGCTCCGCTACAGGTGATGCCCGCCCGGTCACGGACGGTCGAATGCGGGCCATCGCATCCCACGACGTAGCCGGCCTCGATGACGCAGCGCGCCGCGCCGGACTCCGCCAGCGCCGTTATCCGCACACCGTCGTCGTCCTGGCTGATCTCGGTCGCCGACCAGCCGTACCGCGCGACCACAGAATCCAGCGTCCTGATCCGGCTGCGCAGCACGGCCTCCGTCAGGTACTGCGGCAGCCGCTCGTGGCGCTGAAAGTAGAAGTCACCGACCGCTTCGCGTCCCGGCGGCGCATACCAGTACTGGCCGGCGAGGCTCTCATACGCCGTGATCCCGCCGATCGGGAATCCCCTCGGCAGCAGACAGGCGGCGCGCAACTCATCGGCACAGTCCCAGAAGTAGAAGTGCTCCAGGCTCCGCGCCGTCAGGTTCTGTCCCTTCGGAATCGAGGACAGCTCCCGGCATCGCTCGAGCAGCACGCACGGTATCCCGGCCTGGCCGAGGGTGACAGCTAAGCCAAGGCCGACGGGCCCGCCGCCCACGACGGCGACCGATGTGCGGATCAACTCGGATTCAGGCATCGTCTCCATGATGCCCAGATTCCTGGTGCTCCGGGCTGCTTAGTAGTCCGCGCTGGTGGCCGGCCGGCGGGCCAGCTCATACGCGACCTCGGTGTGCTGGCTGAACCGGCCGTCCGGCCCGCAGGCGGCTAGCTCGCGGCGCAGGTCAGCGTCGAACTCGGCTGCGTCTTCGCCCAGTGCCGCCGCCGACAGGACCGACGTTGAGGCGACGAACCCCGCCAGCTCGTCCGCGGTCCAGTCGTGGCTCAGGGGGACGGAGTACCGCCCAGCCAGCTCGAAGCCCGCCTCAGCCAGAATCTGCAGGTCAGGCCTGGCGCTGCGGTCGGCGGCATAGCTGGTCGGGATCCGGGCCTGCGCATCGGGCCGGTGCTGCCAGCGCTGCATGACGGCCGCCAAGGCACGCTGCCAGGGCGCATCGTCGTAGGTCGGCGTGCCGCCCCACAGCAGCGCGAGGAAGCCGCCGGGCCGCAGCCAGCCCAGGCTCTCGCGCGCCACG